>CAMPIG010000121.1 GCA_946886255.1 uncultured Cellvibrio sp.
CCAATACATCCATTGCCGGCAGATTGAGATTGATGCTAAGTAATTCGCCCTCCAGTACCAGCGTCATCGCCGCCGCGCCATGTTGATGCGCATCCACCGCGCGATAGCCGTGGTCATGGTCATGGTCATGGTCATGGTCATGGTCATGGTCATGGTCATCATGATGGTGAGCAGTTGGCGTGGTTTTTTCCAGCGCGTTAGTGGCTGATGACTCTGTGGGTGCAGATGATTTTTCGCAAGCATTGAGCCACGCCACCATCGTGAACAGGATGATGGCTGATGTAATGTATTTCATTATGTGCATCGTTTATCTCGTCGCTCCGCCGCAGTTCTCAACGCAATTTCGGCCGCAACAGTAAGTTTATGTATGTTCATTGGTACGCGCGCTGAATATATCAGGAACCTACCTGCCACTCTGGAAAGGGATCAGGCAAGGTTTTCCACAAAGACTGCCCTGCCAATAACTCCTCATCATTTAATAGACAGTCATCCAGACGTTGAATCACTTCACCAGCATGTATACCCTGCCCGATAAATACCAGTTCCTGGCGCATGTCGCCAAAGGGTTCTTGCCATTTGTCCATAATATATTGGCGATGTTCCGGATCCTCCGGCCAGTGTTCTTCGGGGATGGATTTCCAGAACATTCCCGCTGCACCGTGCTGCGCGATACCACCGGCCTGGCTCCACTGTCCTGCGATCTGCGGACGGCTGGCGAGCCAGAAAAAACCTTTCGAGCGCAGGAGTTTGCCACTCATGACCGGATTAAAAAAGAAGTCGTACAATTTTTGCGGATGAAAGGGGCGGCGCGCGTGATAACTGAAACTGCTGATGCCGTATTCCTCGGTTTCCGGTAAATGCTCGCCGCGCATTTCCTTTAACCAACCCGGCGCCTGTTGCGCTTTATCAAAATTAAATCGGCCGGTATTCAATACGCGCTCCAGCGGCACCTGACCTTTTGTTATCGGTACGATGTCGGCATCCGGATTCAACTTGCGTAATACCGCGTGCAGTTCGGCAAGTGTGCCAGCATCCACCAGGTCGGTTTTGCTGATTAACAGGACATCGCAAAATTCAATTTGATCCACCAATAAGTCAGAGACGTTGCGCTGGTCTTCATCACCCAAATGTTCGCCGGTGTCCTGTAAATATTGTGCTTCGTAAAAGTCACGCAAGAAATTTACCGCATCCACCACCGTAACCATGGTATCGAGACGCGCAACCTGCGACAGGCTATTACCCTCTTCATCTTCAAAGGTGAAGGTTTCAGCCACGGGCAAAGGCTCGGAAATGCCGGTAGATTCAATCACCAGATAATCAAAGCGTCCCTCGCTTGCGAGGCGATTAATTTCAATCAGCAAATCTTCACGCAAGGTGCAACAAATACAACCGTTGCTCATCTCTACCAGTTTTTCCTCGGCGCGATGTAATTGCACCTGGTTCTTGACCAGCGCAGCATCAATATTGATTTCACTCATGTCATTCACAATAACCGCCACACGCAAGTCCGCGCGATTATTGAGGATGTGATTCAGTACGGTGGTTTTACCGGCACCGAGAAATCCGGATAGCAATGTAACGGGAAGCGATGTGTGCATGATTCCAATCCAGGTAATCGTTAAATGTTAAAGATGGCGCTGAACAAAATTACGTTCCAGATGTTCTTGCCGCGCTTTTTCTTCTGCGCAAAGTTCAGCAGTGGGTCGCAACAACAAACGTTGTAGCCCGATTTCGTCGCCAGTGATCTCACAGAAGCCGTAGGTGCCTTGCGCGATACGCGACAACGCCTTGTCGATCTTGCGCAACAACAAATACTGGCGCTCAGCCAATCGCATCCGTTGCCGGTTTTCCTCTTCCGTTAAAGCGCGATCCAGTTCGTCCGTTCCGCGGTCGGCGGAAGCAATGTCTTGCTTGATGGATTCGATCTGCTGTTGCGTCTCGGACTTGAGCCGCTCCAACATTCCCTTAAAAAACTGTTGCTGTTGCGGATTCATGTAGTCCTTGTCAGGCATGCACAGCAGAGACTGGGGCGTTAATGCGGCTTTATTCATGTGCACTTTTCTCAGCTCGCCTTACTTTTTGATGTTATAACATAACATATAAAATCCACGACGCAAGCCCTCAACTACTGACGAACTAGCATGATATTTTCCGTTTGGCGCCTCGCCAGGCTTCATCGCAACGTAAAACTTCGTGTTTTTTTGTAATCGGTTTCTTTTCGAACACATACTGCTGTCTTTATTGTCAGGTATTACGAAGCCTTTTTATACCGGTATCCAATTAAACTTTATCCTGCTATAACTCTGATAAATATATTAATAATCAATAGTTTGATTGACTTTCATCATTGATTTGTCTGCCACCGCGCTTACTCCGTCTGACTTTTAACAGGCTCTTCAACAAGTGTTAAATATTATAAATATGCAACACTCCCAATTGAATATGTAATCGGTTTCAATTATCGTACCGTCCCAATCAAAGTCCACCGGTCAGCCGGGACGCAAGATAATCCATAAATCCAACCATCCTTTATCTGCTCTCCCATCAACCAAGCTGCCGGAGCCCGTTGATATAAAAATCAATAACACCCCCTAATAATTCGAGGAGTTAAACATGATGCAGCCTTCCCGCTTCAGAAAAAGTTTGTTGTCCTCCTGTATTGCCGCCGTAGCTTTTGGTTCCGCTGGTATGGTGCAGGCGCAGGATGACACTGGCATGGTGGAAGAAGTTGTTGTGACCGGTATTCGCAGCTCGTTAACCCGTTCCGCCGATGTAAAACGCAATGCACCGTC
This sequence comes from uncultured Cellvibrio sp., assembly GCA_946886255.1. The sequence goes on from CAMPIG010000121.1 coordinate 2,793, forward strand.
CGTTGTGGATGCCATCAGTGCTGAAGACATCGGTAAATTGCCCGACGTTACCATCGCTGACTCCCTGCAACGCGTGCCCGGTATCCAGATCCGTCGCACCGCTGGCGAAGGCTCCACTGTCAACGTGCGCGGCATGCCGCAGGTGAGCACGCTTCTGAACGGCGAGCAATTCCTGAGTGCAGGCTCAATCACCACTGCGCAACCGGATTTCACCGATATCCCGGCAGAGCTTCTGTCTGGTGTCGACGTTATCAAGTCCTCCCAAGCCAGCACCCTGGCAGCGGGCGTGTCAGGCACCATCAACATGAAAACCCGCCGTCCTTTTGATCTGGACGAAGGCTGGACCTTCGCCGGCTCGGCCGAAGGCTCACAAGGGCAATACACCGACGACGACATCGGTCACAAGATCTCCGGCTTTGCCGGCTTTAACAATGGCGAAGACTTTGGTGCGCTGTTCACCCTGACTACGTCCGACGCTACCTTGGCCAACTATCGCTATGGGATGTACTCCGACTGGTGGTTCCGTGGTTACAACGAAGACAGCACCTGGCCGGGCCAGGACGCTGGCGTTACCGCCGACCTTACCGGCGACGGCGACTTCAACGATCAAGTATTCGGCACCATAGACTATGGGGTCACCAATCGCGTTGCTGAACGCGAGCGTCTGGGTGTTTCCAGCTCATTCCAGTTTCAGCCCACTGATCGCATAGAAGTACTGGCCGACGTGTTCTACACCAAGATGGACCAAGGGGAGTACGTCAACGGTTTGATTGCCGACAATTCCTGGTCGAAGTATGACTGGGTAACACCAGACCCAAGCACCTTGGTCAATCGCGGCCCGAGTGTGGGTGGTAGTGGCAAAGATTTTTATACCTCGAACATTACCCATCTCGACGCACTGCGCGTGATTGCCTCGTCGCAAACCATCATGGACGAGCGCGAATCACTGAATGTTAACCTGCAGTCCAATATCGAGTTCAGCGATAACTTCCGCGGTAGCGTGCGCTATTTGCACGGCGAAGCGAGCAATGATCACACTGCCAGCATCGCCGATGCGCAGCTGACCAGCGGCGCCCAATCCGGTCTGGTGACGGTAAATAATGGCGTGGCTGCACCGGTGAACCCCAATGGTTGGGGGCCAGAGCGCGTACCGGTTACGGCAGATTTTTCCGGCGAACATCCACGCATGATCTACCCGGAAGGCTTTGGACAAGACATCAACAGCTACGGCCTGGTTTCTACTTTCTCGGCGCAAAATCGCAACGAAGAATCAGAGCTGGATGTGTTTCGCTTTGACGGCATCTTCGATGTCAACGAGATTGCCAGCCTGGATTTCGGTTATCGCTACGCCGACCGCCGGATCGAGCGCGATCAATATGATCTGATCTCTCCCTTCACTGAGAATGACGCTGATGGCAATCCTATTACCGTTTACTCGAAGTGGAAGGACTCCGGTATCGCCGTGAGCCAAGGCGGTGACACTATTGGCAAAACCTTCCGCTTTGAAGAGCTGGATGCTATGGGTTACATCCACACCCAGAACGACTTCGGCCCGGCCAGTGACGGTAACAGCTATTACTTCATTGACCCAAAGGCAATGGAAAATACCGCAGCCTTCCAGGAATCGCTCTACAGCGGCAATATCCAGCGCAAAGACGGCGGCCAGAGTTATATTGTTGAAGATGAAACCCACACCTTTTATATCCAAGGCAACATTGAAGGTGAAATGGTGTTCCCCTTCCAGGCAAACCTGGGTGTGCAATATGTGGAAACCAATCTGAATATTACGCAGTTTGTTCCTTCCTATGACGCCACCCGTGCCACTATCGATGGAACCGTCTACCCGGTTACCAATGGTGTTGCACCGGATATCGTCGGCACCGACATTACTGATCGTAGCTTTAATGATGTGTTGCCCCGCTTCAACATCGCATGGGATACCTCGGACACCACTAAATTACGTTTTGCTTTCACCAAAACCATGTCGCAGCTGAACGCCGACGATCTCGGTCTGGGTTTGGTGTACACCACCAACAACAATCCCGACCTTGGTGTATTCGAAACGGTTAGTGCCACAAGAAACGGCAACCCGAACATGGAACCCTGGCGTTCCGATAACTGGGATTTGAGCTACGAGTGGTACTTCAATGAATCATCGCTGCTCAGCGCGGGCATTTTTTATCTCGATATCGAAACCTTTATCGCCACCAGCTCCGTGCAAATTCCGACGGTACCGGATTCCGATGGTGTTAACCGCAGACCTGGCGAAACCATTGACCTGACCATTCGCGACAATGTCGAGGGCGGCGTGGTGAAAGGTTATGAGATCAATTACCAACAGGCGTTCGATTTCCTGCCTGGTGCGTTCAGTGGTTTGGGTCTGAACCTGAACTACACCTTCACCGATGCGGAAGGCGGTGAGAAAGACTTCTACGGCGCGACCATGCCCATGGCCGATAACTCCGAAGATCAGATCAATGCGGTGCTGTGGTACGAGTACGATTCATGGCAGGCGCGTCTCGCCTACAACTATCGCAGTGAGCGTTTCATCGGTCGCGCCTGGAATGATGGTAGCCCGGCGGCCTGGTGGTCAGCCCCGACAAGTTACGTCGATGCATCCATCAGCTACGACATCAATGACAACGTGTCTGTCTATCTGCAAGGCACCAACATCACGGAAGAGTACGAAGAAACTTACATGCAGTGGGAAGATGTGGTGGTTAATCAAAATATTTACGAGGCTCGCTACACTCTCGGAGTTCGCGCAAAGTTCTAAACAGCATCATCAGGAACGGCGCGGGTATATTACCCGCGCCCTCCCTTTTTTGTGCCCCGCTTTGCGGGGCTTTTTTAAGATTACCTTTTACGCATGTCTCCGCTCCGCATTCGCTCCAGCACCTTACGATGGTCATCAAAATTCAACGCGCAACGTGCAATAAAATCATCAAGCTGTTGTAATTCAATACGCGATGTCTTCGTCCCCGCCGATGGTCGCGTTGATGGAAAAATTCCCATACCGGCAAAAATGCAATACCAGGACGCTACGGGATAATATTTTTCAATTGCCTGTCGCTTGATCTCCGCCGCGAGATTATCGCCACTCTTCCAACAGCGATAAAGCGCACGTAAGGATTCCGACACATTATTGGGATCAGCAGTGTTTGCCCGCCAGTATTCGCTGTCGCTCCGAGAGCTCGTTTTGTAATGCGTCACAATATAATCGCGGGTCCCATCGAACTGGTCGTTGATGCGCTGATTAAAAGCCTCTTGATGTTGATCGGTAAACCCACCCTGCTCAAACATCTCCATAAAGATTGCTACCGTTTGCTGAATCAGAAACAACGCCGTCGCTTCCAGTGGTTCAATAAATCCCTGCGCCAGCCCCACCGCCAAACAGTTTCGATGCCAGGGTTGTGCTACCCGACCAACCTTCATCTTCAAATGTCGCACCGGCACATCAGTATCTGACAGGCACAAATGTTCACGCAATTCCTGCTCAGCCTCATCGGCCGAACAAAATGCAGAGCTGTACACGTAACCGTTGCCAAAACGTTCCGTCAGTGGAATTTTCCACGTCCAGCCATTGCGTAATGCTGTTGCACAAGTTTGTGACGGAATAATGTTTTCCATGGCCGTGGGCATGGCTACCGCAGCATCATTGAATAATTCAGTTGCGTAACTGACGAAGGGTATTGCGAGTGTCTTCTGGGATAACATTCCCGCAAAACCACTGGCATCGACAAAAAAATCTGCCGCCAATAACTCGCCTGCATCGGACAACAGGTGTTGAATATTTCCTCGCGTATCCAGCACAACATCCTGTACATGGCATACACGATGTTGAACCCCCATAGCGACAGCTTTCGTTCTTAAAAATTGGCCTAACAATATTGCATCAAAGTGATAGCCGTACTGCGTATCGAAAGGAAAGTGATAATGGGCCTTGGGTGCCAGTGACATTTCGGCGAGACGTTGCGAGAGAAAAAAGTGATTCGGGTGCGCTTCAACCTCTTCACCTGCAATGCGTTGTTGCGCATTGCGGATAAACAACGGCAGGGTATGACTATCAACCATCGAAGGGAAGGGATGATAGTAGCTTTCAAAGCCGGGACGCGTGGACCAACCCGAGAAGGTAATGCCGCATTTATAGGTTGCGTTGCACGCCGGCATCCATTCCATTTCCGGAATATTCATAATGTCAAAAAAACTTTTCAACGCTGGCGTTGAACCTTCACCCACGCCAATGATGCCAACCTCTGACGACTCCAGCAGCGTAATACGAATATTCTTTTTGGCCCAGGCGCGAGCCATAATCATGGCAGTCATCCAACCGGCAGAACCGCCACCCAGGATTACAATATCGTTGATCATGCTGCACTCATTTCAGATTGCTTTTGGAGTGCAAATCTTCCCACGGAAAGGCTTGAGTCTCAACGATACTGAGGAATAAATTCGCGCTACATCTTGCGCGAATTTATTCTTATCGGTTATCAGTGACGTTCAGCTTGCTGCTTGGCCAATGCGTCGGCGGCCAATGCTAAAAACATATAGTTGGTTGCACCGCCGCCCATGACATATTCCGTTTGCTGCCAGAAAAATGGCCACACTTTTAATTCAGGTAAATCCGGTCGAATTAATGCCGTTCCAGAAATAACACCACCGGGAATATAAGACCAATCGGCGCGATTGACACCATAGGCAACAATAGCCGAATTGGCGCCAATACCAGATGCAAAAGACTGCGTATTTTCCCCGGGATGCACACCCAGGACAAAATTTAGCGCGTTGAGATAAAAATCGGCGCTGGTATGTTCCGGCCAGGCTTTATTGAAGAAATATTGCTTAACACCGAAATCCTGAATGGTCCAACCGGCACCCCAGATATTGGGTTTATAAGGTACGCCATAGGGTGATTCTGTTTTTGCTGCCGCACGCAAGGTCTGTTGGTGCTGCGCAACGGCGTCGGACACGGTGGCAACAAACGCAGGATTGTTAATCTGTTTCATAACGCGTCCGATTGTCCAACCGGTGTCAGCAATCTTATTGATGACATCCGCTTGCATGGCCACTAACGCATCCCGGTATTGTTGATCATTGGTCGATAAAATCAGCTCCGCCAACACAAAGGCTTTTACCGCAACGTCATCGCTACGCGCAAAGGCGTCGCGATACAAGGCTTGCGCTACCGTCAGCGCCTCTTTTGCCATCTCAGGGTTGTAATCGCGCAAAACCCGCGACGCTGCTGCCAGCCCTGCCGCAACATCAAGTTCACGATTGGGATTATCTTCGGTAAATACCCACCGGTCGTCCGCTGTACCCGACTTACCATTTTTGATTTCACCGGGCTTAAGATTCACATCGTAATCAAAATTATCTGTTTGTACCGACGCATCACCCAACAACACGTACTGGCGAATAGTCGGCTCAATAATCCCGCGATACAAACGCCCCATGGCGCGATAGCCACCGAGAATGCTTAACAAACCGTGCTCAACTTGTTGCAGCGCATCATTCTTGCCATCGGGCACATGAATCTCCACCAAGCGTTTTTCCTGGTCAATCAAGGTTGCGTCATAATCGAGACCGAACTCCTCTACCATCATCGCTAGTAACCAGACCGTGCCAATTTGCGATTCAACACGCAGATCATAATCGCCCGCATCGTGCCAGCCACCCACATTCAAACCGGGCACGCGCTCACCGGGTTTAAATGCAGTCAGAGTTGAAGGGCCGGAGATATAGCCATCGATATGATTAAAATTCACCGGGGCCATGATGGCATCATCGAGATGATCAAGCCCGTGCCACACACGGTATTTTTCATTCACACGCATATGACACATCTGCACGGGCAAAAAATACTCCAGTGTGGGCTGCCAGGCGTGGCGATCAAACACATCATCACCGATCTTAAATGCGTGAGAGGTTTTATCGCGGTAACTCACCACATACATACCCGGTTCGGTCACGTCGGAGAAGTCGTAGGTGAGATAGTGGTAACGTAAAAATTTACCCCATGCCTCCGGCTTGCCACGTTGTACAACTTTTTTCCCGTCTTCTGTTAACTGAAATAGTGTTACACGATCTGCTTTGGTATCGGCGGCATCTTGCTCTATCACAACGCTTTTAGATTGTTGTGTGCTGTAACCCAATTGTGAAACCTGTATAACCGGCGCATAGCGCCAGTTCTTTATAACGTTGGGAGTAACAATCCATTCAATAGCATTTTTAGTTGCGCCTTCCAGTACTTCGCTGCGCAGGATGTACCAACCATTATTGTGATTGGCGCGGCCATCCCATAACTCCAAAGCCCCGCCTTGTTTCACTTCAATCAGCATTCGCTGTTTATCCTGATCCGGAGCGAGCGTAAATTTTTTGCCTATTGCCAAAGGCGCCGTAAGGACTTCACCATGATGATTGATCAGAGGGCCGTTAGGTTGCTGCGGAAAGATGCCGGCCTGTTCATCCATCAAGAAAGATTTGCCAAATAAATGCCCAGGAAATAATTCAATGTTAAAACCCACTTTACCAATCCAGTCTTTGGGTAAAGGTTTGTTCAAATCTACGGATATTTTGAAGCTGTTGCCGTCCAGGGCTGTTACATGAACCTGATAAGAAAATTGCAAATCCGGATATAAAATCGGGTTAAAGCCCTTGCGGTTTTTGTCCGGGTCCGGGTAAGCAAGCGTCTGGGAGATCTGCTGCGTTTTTCTATCCACCACCGTTTCACCGACACCGCGCGGGACCGGAGACCATTGCCCCGGTGAAGCTTCAAGACGCAAATCGCCGTTGGCAACAACACGTGAACCGTGCTGAATGATAGTCACGCCGGTTTGGTGTCCGTCGGGATAGATATCAGCAAATACGGTTACGTTTAAACCCGGCGTAGCAAAGTAGCCTTGATCGTTAATTTTCAGGTTAGGCTTGGCCTGCGCTACAACAGTCAAGGCTAAACAAAGTGAGAGTATAATTAAGCGCATGCAGTTCTCCTCGCCTGTTATGCCGGCGTAGTGACGAACTGCGTCGCCGATGACACCGGTCAGGTATGAATTATGATTATTGTTCCGCTTGCATAGAGCATTCAAGCGGCGCCAGCATAAACCGCGACACGGCTATTTGAATCGCTCTATTTTGTGGAGAAATGTTAAATACTGTTAAACAGCTTTTGATCTTTAGAATGCGCAAAATGTCTATTCAGCAACCTGGCAACGATTTCGCCCGCTCGCCTTGGCACTGTAGAGCGCGCGATCGGCACGTGCAAAAACACTTTCCGTTGTGTCCCCTGCACGAAATTCAGTGATACCCATAGAGAGAGTGATAGCGAGTGGTTCTTCTTTGTAATTAAATGCAGTATTCGCTATCGCCGCGCGAATTTTTTCCAACACGGCTACGGCTTTTTCAAGTGATGTTTCTGGCAAGATAACAACAAACTCTTCACCACCATAACGACCGAAAAAATCGACTTCACGCAAACGTTTCGCAATAGAACGGCTGATGACTTTCAAGACCCGATCACCCGCCTGATGACCAAAGTTGTCATTAATTTTTTTGAAATGATCGAGATCGCATACGGCCAGCGTTAATGGGTGGTTGTAGCGCTGCCAACGCTGCCATTCTGCTTCTACACGTTCGTTGTAGGCTTCGCGGTTAGGCAGTTCCGTTAATGGATCATGCAACGCTTTATAACGATGTTTCTCCATCGCGTTGCGGTTTCGTTCGGCATCCTCTTCCATGGCCTTGATCTTTTCCGCGAGCGTTTGTAATTGGCCGGTCAACGCTTGCTGTTCCTGTTCGCTCTGATGGAAATTGTCCAGTGCCTGACGAATATTGCCAAGCTGCGAGGTAACTTGTGCTTTTAACTGATTCAGGTCTGTCGCCGTCGCCACATGGGTTTCCAGACTGGCGACCTGTTGCATCATTGAATCCTGCAAACTACGGGTCACTTCGCGTCGCTCCGCATGATGCTGTACAGCACCACCCAGCACGCGATATATATCAGCCAGCTCCTGATTAACGTTATTAAGGTAAGTAGCAAATGCCTGATTGGCCGCAAGGTAGGCTTCAACAACCAGATCGCGCACGTGTTCCAGTGTCGATATCAAATTATCTGAAGTGAGGCCCTGCGTCAGTCGCTGGCGAATAATATCAACATCCGACGCGATGGCTTCCGGCACATCTACCTTGTCGAGCATGTCACTCAGCACCTGACTAACATTGGCAATAATCGTTTCCTGGGCTGGCGCAGGAGAAATCACCTCGTGATTATCCGGTATGTGATTAGCTGATGTTTTTTCCGTAAGCAGAGAGTCCGCATGGGAAAAATGTTCGGGACTTCGGGATGCTTGAGTGTCGACTGTTGGCGAGGTACCGAACAGTTTTTGCAGAATACCGGTTGGCGGTTGTT
>CAMPIG010000122.1 GCA_946886255.1 uncultured Cellvibrio sp.
TTGTTGTACTGCTGCTACTCTGGTTCTTCGTGTGGCGCACGCCGGCTGAAAAATTGCCGCCTCCGCCTAACCCCTGGATGAGCCCGGTGCCGGTGCGCACGGTTACCGCCACCCGTGAAGATTTAAAAGTTCACATCAAAGCGATCGGTACCGTAACGCCGCTCAACAGCGTCACGGTGCGCAGCCGGGTAGATGGCCCGCTGGTCGATGTATCGTTTCAGGAAGGTCAACAAGTCAAGGCGGGCAAAGTGTTAGCGGAGGTTGATCCGGCGCCCTATCGCGTGCGTCTGGCGCAGGCTGAGGGCACGCTACAGGAAACGCGCGCGCAGCTGAGAACGGCCGAGGAAGATCTGGTGCTCTACAAGCGCCTTTACGAACAAAGATCCATTCCCAAGCAACAACTGGATAAGCAGGAAGCCTTGGTTGAGCAGTTCAAGGGGACATTAAAAAACCACCAGGCGCAGGTTGATGATGCGAAGCTGCAATTATCCTACACGCGCATTGAGGCACCGATTGCGGGCCGCCTCGGTCTGCGGCGGATCGATGCGGGCAACATGATCAATGCCAGCGATACCGAAGGCTTGGTCAGTATCACCCAGACCCAACCTATCGCGGTTGAATTTACTGTGCCGGAGAATCAACTGGTGGTGGTGCGCCAATCGTATAACGCTGCTGCGGAAGCTGAACAACGACTGGCAGTCGAAGCCTGGGATCGCAGTGAACAACACCAACTGGCCACGGGTGAGCTCACCACGCTGGATAATCAGATCGATTCAGCTACCGGTACGTTGCGGTTAAAAGCGCAATTTGCCAATAACGATGACATGCTGTTCCCCAACCAGTTTGTGAACGCTCGCCTGCACCTGCAAACCCTGGAGGACGCCGTCACCATTCCGGTGGATGCCGTGCAGTTCGGTTCCCAAGGGACTTACGTTTACACCATCGACGATGGCAAAGCCAAAATCCGCCCGATCAAACTCGGCCCCACTGAAGGTGTGCGAGTGGCGATTGAAGAAGGTTTGCAGGAGGGTGAAGCGGTGGTGCTGGAGGGTATTGATCGGCTCAATGAAGGCCGTGAAGTGAAGGTGACGAATTAAGGCGGGATGGTGTCGGCTTACGCTGCGCTAAGCCGACCTACGTCACCGAGCTGGAATAACCGTAGGTCGGATTAGCGCCAGCGTAATCCGACATCAGCGTTGCCAAGCAAGCCAATGTTGATGAATGACACCGACGGCAAATCAATAAATTGGTTTTTGGTTTTCCGATGAGTGACTGTTTGATGAGATTGTTTCAATGAGTGTATCCCGTCCTTTTATTCTGCGACCGGTGGCAACATCTTTGTTGATGTTGGCGCTGTTGATGTCCGGCATCCTGGCGTGGCGCTTGCTGCCGGTGGCAGCCTTGCCGCAGGTGGATTACCCGATCATCCAGGTGTTTACCTTTAACCCCGGCGCGAGCCCGGAGGTGATGGCGCGGACCATCACCGCACCGCTGGAACGACGGCTGGGGCAAATCCCTGGCCTGAAACAGATGTCGTCCACCAGTTCCACCGGGGCCTCCATCATTACCTTGCAATTTTCGTTGGAGGTTGACCTCGGTGTAGCAGAACAGGAAGTGCAGGCCGCGATCAATACCGCCAGCAGCCTGTTACCCGGCGATCTGCCGACGCCGCCGATCTACCGCAAAGTGAACCCCGCCGACGCACCCATCATGACCCTGGCGGTTACCTCCAAAAGCCTGCCATTGCCGAAAGTTTACGATTTGATCGACACGCGCATGGCACAAAAGCTGGCGCAATTGCCCGGCGTGGGCATGGTGAGCCTGGCCGGTGGCCAGCGGCCCGCGATTCGAGTGAAAGTTAACCCCACCGCGCTGGCCTCCCTCGGTATGAGTTTGGAGCAAGTGCGTTCCGCCATCGTCACAGCCAACGCCAACCAGCCCAAAGGCAGTTTCGATGGCCCCTACCGCTCAACGATGCTGGACGCCAATGACCAGATCAAATCGGTGGCGGAGTATGAAAACCTGCTGATTAATTGGAATGAAGGCGCGCCGGTTCGCCTGAAAGATGTAGCCAAGGTAGTCAACGGCGCAGAGGATCGTTTCCTGGCCGCGTGGGCCGACACCCAACCCGCCGTACTGATTAACATCCAGCGCCAACCCGGCGCCAACGTGATTGACGTGGCCGACAGCGTGCAAGCGCTGATGCCGCAACTGACCTCCACCCTGCCCGCCGCCGTGCAGGTGACCGTACTTACCGACCGCACCAACAGCATTCGCGCGTCCATCCGCGATGTGCAAAAAGAGCTGATCTTCGCGATCTGTCTGGTGGTGTTAGTGACCTTCGTATTTCTGCGCACTGTTCCCGCCACCATCATCCCCAGCATTGCCGTGCCCTTGTCGTTAGTCGGCACCTTCGGCGTGATGTACATGATGGGCTTCTCCATCAACAATCTGTCGCTGATGGCCCTGACCATCGCCACCGGTTTTGTGGTGGACGACGCGATCGTGATGCTCGAGAACGTGGCCCGTCACCGGGAAGAAGGCGAATCGCCGTTACAGGCCGCCTTGAAAGGCGCATCGGAGATTGGCTTTACCCTCATCTCGCTCACGATTTCGCTGATCGCCGTACTGATCCCACTATTGTTTATGGGCGATGTGGTGGGCCGGCTGTTCCAGGAATTCGCCATCACACTGGCGGTGGCCATCGGTATTTCGCTCGTGGTGTCGCTGACGCTGACGCCTATGATGTGCGCGCGCATGCTGCGCGATGCGCCAACCCACGATGCAGCTGACCCCGGGTTTATGGACCGGCTGATTGCCCGCTACGGCGTCTGGCTGGACCGGGTACTGGAACACCAACCGGCGGCCATGTTGGTCATGATCGGCACCGTCGTGTTGACGGCCGGTTTGTATCTGCTGGTGCCCAAAGGGTTTTTCCCGGTGCAGGACAGCGGCGTGATCCAGGTGGTCACCGAAGCGCCGCAGGGTATTTCCTTTGATGCCATGGCTGAACGCCAGCAATTGTTGGTGGAACGGGTTCTGGAAGATCCGGACGTGGCCAGCTTGTCGTCGTTTATCGGCGTGGACGGCAGCAACATCACGCTCAACAGCGGGCGCCTGCTGATCAACCTTAAATCCCATGGCGAGCGCGATGCGACTGCGGACGAGATCATTGATCGCTTGCGGGAAAACATTAAGGGTGTGACCGGCATTACCGCCTGGTTCCAGCCAGTGCAGGAATTGAGTATCGAAGACCGTATCAGCCGTACCCAATACCAGTTCACCCTCACCACGCCGGATAGCCAATTGCTGGACGACTGGGTGCCGCGCGTCATCGAGCGCCTGCGCCAGGAACCGGCGCTGGCCGATGTGGCCAGCGACCTGCAAACCCAGGGGCTGCAGGCTTATGTCGATATTGACCGCGACACAGCGGCGCGTTTGGGCGTACGCGTTAGCGACATTGCCGCTGCGTTGCAAAGTGCCTACGGGCAGCGGCAAATCGCCACTCTGTTTACCCAGGCCAATCAATACCGCGTGGTGCTGGAGGTGAATCCGGATTACGCCCAGGGGCTGGCTGCGCTGGAGACGACCTATGTGTCCAACAGCGCGGGGCAACCGGTATTGCTGTCGACCCTGGCGAAAGTAACCCAACGCCCCACTGCATTGCTGATCAACCACCAGGGACAATTTCCGTCAACAACGGTGTCCTTCAACCTGGCCACCGGTGCGTCTTTGGGTGAAGCCATTGATGCTATCGAAGCAGCCCAGCAGGAGCTGGCCATGCCGGCGGCCCTTGAACTTCGCTTTCAAGGTGCAGCCGAGGCGTTTCGCGCATCGCTCAGCAATACGTTATGGCTGATCCTCGCGGCAGTCATCACGATGTACATTGTGTTGGGTGTGCTTTACGAGAGTTTTATTCACCCGGTGACCATCTTGTCGACGCTGCCTTCTGCCACTGTGGGCGCCTTGCTGGCATTGCTTATAACCGAACGGCCGCTGGATTTGATCGCGGTGATCGGCGTGGTCTTGCTGATCGGCCTGGTGAAGAAAAACGGCATCATGATGGTGGACTTTGCGCTGGAGGCCCAACGTAAAGACGGCCTGAGCCCCCGGGCCGCCATCCACCGCGCCGCCCTGATGCGCTTCCGTCCGATTCTGATGACCACCCTCGCCGCCCTGTTCGGCGCCATTCCGCTGATGCTCGCTTCCGGCTCGGGGGCTGAGTTACGCCAGCCGCTGGGACTGGTGATGGTCGGCGGCTTGTTGGTGAGCCAGGTACTGACTTTGTTCACCACGCCGGTGGTGTATTTATTCTTTGACCGGTGGTTAAAGAACCAGCCGGCAGAGGCGGAACAACAACCATTGCCATTGCGGGAGTGAGCCGATTATGAGCCTCGCCCGCCCGTTTATCCGCCGCCCCGTCGCCAGCAGCCTGATGGCGGTGGCCATTGTGCTGGTCGGCATGCTGGCTTGGCGGATGTTGCCGGTGGCGCCCTTGCCACAGGTGGATCTTCCGTCGATCCAGATTTATGCCTCACTACCCGGCGCCAGCCCCGAAAGCATGGCGTCTACCGTGGCCACACCGCTGGAGCGCGCCTTGGGGAGCATTCCCGGTGTGACCGGTCTTAACTCCAACTCCAGCCAGGGCGCGACACAAATCTGGTTGGAGTTTGACCTGGACCGGGATCTGGATTCCGCCGCCCGCGACGTGCAAGCCGCACTCAATGCCGCGCGCGGTCAACTGCCAGCCGGTATGCCGGGCATGCCGACCTATCGCAAGATCAGCCCATCCCAGGCCCCGATCATGGCGCTGGCGTTAAGCTCTCCCAACTTATCCCCCAGCGCCCTCTATGACGCGGCTTCCACGATCCTCGCACAAAAACTTTCACAGATTCGCGGCGTTGGCCAGGTCGGTATCGATGGCGCCTCCCTGCCAGCGGTGCGTATTCAACTTAACCCCGGCTCCCTCGCCCACTACGGTATCGCGTTGGATGAAGTGCGCAACGCCATTGCCAATGCCAACGTGGTCCAGCCACTTGGGCTGCTGGAAGAAGATGAGACTCGTTGGCAGATCCGCACCAGCGATACGTTGCGCAAGGCCGCTGATTACAAGCCGCTGATCATCCTTTATCAGGAAGGCGCGCCAGTGCGCTTGCAGGACGTGGCGGAGGTGACCGATTCGGTGGAGAACCGCTACGCCAGCGGCTTTCACAACCAGCGCTCCGCCGTGACCCTGACGGTTAGCCGCCAGACAGGCGCTAATATCATGGAGACCATCGACGCCATCAATGAGCAGTTGCCGGCCTTGCGCGCGCTGATGCCCACCGATACCGAATTAAAAGTGGTCATGGACCGCTCCCCCGGCATCCGCGCTACCTTAAAAGAAGCACAGATCACCCTGCTGATTGCGGTGCTGCTGGTGGTGGGTGTGGTCTGGGCGTTCCTTGGCAGCGCCCGTAGCGCATTGATTCCCAGTCTGGCCATCCCGGTCTCGCTGATTGGGGCTTTTGCGGTGATGTACCTCTATGGCTTCTCGCTCAATAACCTGTCGCTGATGGCATTAATCGTCGCCGCCGGGTTGGTGGTGGATGACGCTATCGTGGTACTGGAGAACATCAAACGCCATATTGAGCGCGGGCTGTCGCCTTATCGGGCCGCCATTCGCGGTGCCCATGAAGTCGGCTTTACCCTGCTGGCAATGAACGTCACCCTGGTGGTGGTGTTTGTGTCCATCCTCTTTATGGGCGGCGTGGTGGAAAAGCTCTTCCGCGAATTCTCCATCACGCTTGCCGCCGCCATGCTGATTTCCCTTGCGGTGTCCCTCAGCCTGACCCCCAGTTTATGCGCCCATTTGCTCAAGCCGAGCGAGCCGCCAGTTCCCGGTCGGGAGAAGAAACCCACCCTCTTCGACGACATCAAACACGGCTATGCCGTAAGCCTGAGCTGGGCGCTGCGCCACAGCTTGTTAGTGATGTTGCTGCTCGCAACGGTAATCGGGGTAAATATTTATCTTTATGTCGCTATCCCCAAGACCATGTTACCGGAACAGGATACCGGCCAACTCACCGGCTGGATTCGTGGCGACGACGGATTTTCGTTTCAGATTATGCAACCCAAGATCGAGGAGTTCCGCCAGCTATTATTGTCTGACCCCGCCGTCGAAGATGTCTTCGGCGCCAGCGGCGGCGGCATGGGCGTCAGCAATGCCTGGATGCGGGTAAGTTTAAAACCTATGGCAGAACGGGGTGTGCCCGCCGAAGAGGTCGTGGATCGCATCCGTCGGGGTATGCCGCAGATTCCTGGCGGTATCCTGATGATCGGCGTGGACCAGGATATTCGTTTGAACTCGCCCTTCAGCCGCAGTGAGCAAGAGCTATTAATGCTGTCCAGCGAGGTTGAACCCCTACAAGAATGGGGCGTTAAAGTCACGCAAGCCATGGAAAAACTACCGGAGCTGACCAGCATTGACGGCGAGCGCGGCGAAGGTGCCCAGCAGGTGGTCATTGATATTGACCGCGAGGCGGCTCAGCGTCTGGGCGTCGATATGGCCATGGTAGCCTCGTTGCTCAACAACGCCTTCTCACAGCGACAAGTCTCCACCATGTACGACGAGTTCAACCAATACCGGGTGGTAATGGAGCTGGAGCCAGAGTACACCTCGACGCCAGCCGTGCTGGAGCAGATCCAGGTGATTACCCGCGACGGCAGCCGTGTGCCACTCTCCACCTTTGCCACTTTCGGCTACGGTTTGGCCAATGATCGGGTGCGTCATACCGGGCAATTTGCCTCGGTGAGTATTGGCTACGATCTGGCGGAAGGCGTCACCGCTGAACAGGCACGCGCGGCCATTGATAATATGCTGGCAGAGCTGATGGTGCCGTCTGAGGTGCATGTCGGCCCACCGGGAAGCAAACAAGCGGGCTGGGGACCGAGCACGCCCGGCTCGGACCAGAATCAGGCGTGGCTGATACTGGGCGTATTGCTGGCGGTGTATCTGGTATTGGGAGTTTTGTATGAAAGTACGATCCATCCATTAACGATTCTGTCTACTTTGCCTTCCGCGGGGGTGGGCGCGCTGTTGGCGTTGCGGCTGAGCGATACGCCGTTTAGTTTGATTGCCTTGCTGGGGTTGTTCCTGTTGATCGGCATCGTGATGAAGAACGCGATCCTGATGATCGACTTTGCCCTCGAGTCTGAGCGACGCGATGGTGTGTCATCCCGCGAATCGATTTACCAGGCTGCGCTGTTGCGCCTGCGTCCGATTTTAATGACCAACCTCGCTGGTTTACTGGGCGCAATACCTCTGGTGTTGGGTTTCCATGAAGGTTCAGAGTTGCGCCGCCCTTTGGGGATCACCATCATCGGTGGCCTCGCTGTGAGTCAATTGCTTACGCTCTACACCACCCCGGTGGTCTATCTTTATATGGAACGTCTCCGCCAATGGGGCCTGCGCCGCAAATCAGTGGATGGATTACCCGTAGGTCGGATTAGCCAACGGCGTAATCCGACAACACGTGTGCGGTAATGTAAAAGATGCCTGTTTTCCAGAGCGGATGTCGGATTACGCTGCGCTAATCCGACATCCGCGTTCCGATTGTACGGTTACGCGAACACTATTTTTGACGGAATTTTTATGCGTATTGCAATGATCGGTTTGGGCGATATTGCCCGCAAAGCTTATTTGCCGGTGGTGGCAAATCACCCGGAGATAACACCGTTATTGTGTACGCGCAATGCGCAAACCCTCTCGGCAATCGCCCAACAATATCGTGTGAAAGATTGTTTCGAGACATTGGAAAATCTGCTCGCCGCCAAACCGGATGCGGCGATGATTCACAGCAATACCGAGAGCCATGCACACATTGCTACGCAATTATTAAATGCCGGTATTCCTACTTTTATTGATAAACCGCTCAGCTATCAGCTACACGAATGTGAGACGCTGCTGAATCTCGCTGCGCAAAAAAATATTCCTTTGACCGTCGGTTTCAATCGACGCTTTGCACCGCTGATTGCACCACTGGCGAAGGTCGCCAACCCGCTTCATATACACTGGCAAAAAAATCGCGTGAACTTACCCAACAAACCGCGCATTTTTATTTACGATGATTTTATTCATGTGCTGGACAGCCTGCGCTTTCTCGCACCAGGTATCATGCAAAACCTGCACATTATCACCCACGGAAAAACCAACGCCCTCTCCGCTATTCAGGTGCAATGGCAGCGCGATAAAACCTTGCTCACTGCGAGTATGAATCGCGTGAGTGGCGTAACAGAAGAACGCGTGGAATATTTTGCAACACAACAGAAATGGCAAATCGACAGCCTGACCAACGGTGTGCATTATGAGGATAACCAAACCCGTTCCCTGGGCTTTGGCGATTGGGAGAGCACGCTTTATAAACGCGGATTTGTCACCATGGTCAATGCCTGGGTAGCGCAAGTAAACAGTGGCCAACCAAGTGCGCACGATGACATCCTCGCCACGCACGCGCTCTGCGAGCGCGTCGTGAATAAAGCGGAGATGATGTTAAGCAACAATTAGCAATAACCATCAACGGTATTTAGGCAAGATCGACGGATCGCTATCTGTTTGTGGCGCGTCCAGCAAATACAGATAACTGTTGTGATTGTGCTGCGCCCCTACCTGATCCAGATAACCGATAGATTCCGGCAACTGTACCTGCGGCAATTTAATGATAACTTGCGGCTGCTGCCAATGGCCGGCCAGCTCAGCAATGCCAATAGCCGTATCAATCGCCAACCGATACACCTCTGGCACCGTTTCGGGCACCTTATCTTTCACAATATCTCTCAAACCCGCATAACCGAACGGAACAACGTCCAATGGATTCATCACCTGAAAACAGGTAGCGTGCTGACTGAGCCAATTGGCAAAATCCGTATCGCCGGCGGTGGGCGGCGCAAAGCCGTATCCAATGCAATTCACCTTGCCGCCCCAGTTTCTGGATTGACTCAACACCCAGGGCACGAAGGTCGTCACTAACCCCGCACCCTGGCTGTGGCCAGTGACATAAATGGTGACTTCAGCCTGACTGCCAACGCGGCTGAAAAATTGATCCAGGGATTCACCGGTGTCCGGATCGCGCCCGCTTAATAAGGATTGCTGAGCATCCAGAAAATGTGACGATACCTTGCCCTTGGGGGCAGACAGTCCCTGGGCTTTTTCCTCTGCCGTTAGTTCAGGAAAAAAGGGAAAGGATTTTTGTTCGGTGGGTACGTCCTCCCAAATACTGCCGCGCTGGTCGACCGTACCACGCAGGACAATCGAGTACTCAGCTGTTTGCACGTGTTGAGCCACAAACACCAGGTTATCGCCCCACCCATGTACCACCGGTCCCCATACCAGCGACCACAAGCCTTGAGTCGCATAGTGCGTCTTCATCAATTCCTGGATCAGTGCCTGTTTTAATTTATTGATCGCCAGGCCTTCATCCACATAAGCCAGCCCTGCGAGGGTCATTTGGACACCGGCTTGTTGTTTGTCAAATGCTGTCATCTTTTTTTCCCTGAAATATGGTAGTTGTAAAAATCCATTACAAGAATAGACCATTAAATTTGTGATGCGCCCTGAACAGGCTCCGGGCACTCTGCTAAGATGTCGCGAACTACCACTTGCTGTCCTTGTCTCTACCCTTATCCACCAAAAAACACCCCAAGAGTCGCTTATGCCGTTGATTGATCGTCGTATCACCGTTCTTTACACCCTGTTTTATTCCCTTGTGTTCAGCCTGTGGTCACTATCGGTCCAGGCGGACGAAACTCCCTATTACCAGCTCGACTACACCGTGGAACTGCAACCGGAAAAAGATCGGGCGTTTGTCGTTATGGAAGTCGATCGTGGCGATTTGTTGCGACACATTGAGTTCGACGTTAAGCGCGATATGTATACCAACATCAGCGCGAACGGTGAGCTTATGATCAAGGACGGCAGAGCCATCTGGAAACTACCCGCAGAAGATGCACGTCTCTCGTTGTATATCAAAATCACCCACGAGCGCGATCCGGGTGAGTTCGATGCGATGATGACAGAAGACTGGGCGATCTTTCGCGGTGATGACATTATTCCAGCGATTCATACTTACGAAGCACCCGGTGCCACAGCCAAAGCCACGCTGGAATTCAAATTGCCCAAAGACTGGAGCATTGAAACCGGTTGGCCACGCAAACGCGGTGATACTTTTCGCGTCGATAATCCCGAACGTCGCTTTGATCGCCCCACCGGCTGGATGATCGCCGGCGATCTGGGCACGCGCCGCAGTCAGATTGGCAACACCAATATCGCCGTCAGCGCGCCTAAAGGTTCGAACCTGCGGCGTATGGATGCCCTTACCTTTCTCGGTTTTGTGTGGCCGGAACTGGAAAAGGCTTTTGGTGAATCTCCCAAAAAATTATTGATTGTCGGCGGCGATGATCCGCTCTGGCGCGGCGGTTTGTCCGCAGCCAATTCGTTGTTTTTACATTCTGATCGACCCATGGTCGGCGAAGATGGCACCAGCCCGATTATTCATGAATTGGTGCACATGGTCACACGCATCAGCGCCGTAAAAGAAAAGCACTACAGCGATGACTGGATTGCAGAAGGGCTGGCGGAATTTTATTCCATTGAACTTTTGTATCGCGCCAATGGCATGCCGAAAGAACGACGCAACCACATCATGAGCAGGCTGCGTAAAAAAGGCGCTGAGATTGAAACCCTGCGTACCAAACGCTCCTATGGTGCGATCACGGCACGGGCAGTCGTGTTACTCGATGAACTCGACCGGGAAATTCGCGCACGCAGTAAAGATAAATACAACATCGACGATGTCACTCGCGCGTTGATCCCGATACGCAAAGTCTCATTGGCCGATTTGCGCGAAGCTACCGAAGGGTTAATTGGCCCTAACATCAAAACCTTGCAATCGCCGCTGTTGAAGGTGCCTAAGGCAGATTAATATCTGGCGGATTCAAAAAAGAGAATGCGCTATTTTTGTGCATATAAAGACACATATAAAAACACATATAGAAACAATAGCCACAAGGACGTGCCAGTAGTAAATCTATTTGCACAATCGGCGGAGAAGGCATAA
>CAMPIG010000123.1 GCA_946886255.1 uncultured Cellvibrio sp.
TTCCGCAAAAATCTTCGCGCATACTGTAGGGTTTACGTTTGCGATATTTTTTAAACGCTTTATCGATAAATGCTACTTCTACGTCAGCCGCTTGCACACTGCGCTGGTAGAGATCGTGACGATCAGCTTTTTTGGCGGACAATACAGATTTTTTTCTCACCGACAGGAGACCTCGTGTTATACCCAGGAGTGTTTAAGAGCGAAATTCATATTGCGCTACGCAACAAGCGCTGAGGTTAACACGGGATGATGAAGATTGACCAATAACGCATAACGCGTTAAGTATCTTTAAATAAAGATGGGGTAATGTGACAAAAACATGACAAAAAATACTGGAAAGAACTTATTTATCTATCAAGTTCAATACGATTTATATGGACATATTTCATATAGCAGCGGGAACTCGCTGGTATCAATCTAATCAGCGCGGGCCGTTATATATTAGTCGCTCTTTAATTGCATCAGCCTTAATGCGCGTTTGATGCAGAAGCTCGTTAAGGAACCGCACATCATCGTACAACTCTCCGTGTGTTTCATTAGCCAAGCGTCGCCCCATCTCCTGGGCAAGGCGCATCAACTCGGCAAGTTCTCTGGCGGTTTCCTGCTGTTCCTCTTTAAGCATTGTTTGTTGCCTGTCAACGAGGTCAACTTTGGACGTCTTTTCCATAACAGCCTCCATCTTGACGCATTAAATCTGATTCTTAATAACAATTAAATTTCAGTCGCGTCGTTAAGTATAGATGAGTTTTTACCACTTACCTTTCTTTAGCTGCATCAATAGCCGCACCCATTATGGCAATAGCGAAACTGAAAGGTTTCCAATGAGGCCAGTTCAATAAGCCGGCGGCGTCCTTTGTATAGGACATCACGCTTTCTCTCACACAGGCAGGGTGCTATATTGCGCCGCAAAGCCAAGGCAGCCGCTACAACAAAAAACACAACAAGAACAATATCTATGACCCACAAGCCACACCTGACTTTCTGGCAAATCTGGAATATGTGCTTTGGCTTTATTGGTATTCAATTTGGTTTTGCATTGCAGAATGCCAATGTCAGTCGCATCTTCCAAATTCTCGGTGCTTCCATCGATGATATCCCCATCCTGTGGGTGGCCGCGCCCATTACCGGTTTATTGATCCAGCCCATCATCGGTTATATGAGCGATAAAACCTGGGGCCGCTTCGGGCGACGCCGCCCTTATTTGCTGTGTGGTGCCCTGCTCGCCAGCCTCGCGTTGTTTGTTATGCCCAATTCCTCCACCCTGTGGATCGCCGCCGGAATGCTGTGGATCATGGATGCCTCACTCAACATTGCACTGGGCCCTTCAATTGCATTAGTGGGCGATATGCTGCCAGAGGAACAACGCTCCAGCGGTTTTTCCATGCAAAGTTTTTTTATCGGCGTCAGTGCGGTGGTAGCCTCAGCCTTACCCTGGATATTGACCAACGGCTTCGGCGTTGCCAATGTCGCCAGCGATGGTGCGGTGCCACCCTCGGTCATTTACGCATTTTATATTGGCGGCGGGATAATGTTGTTGTCCATCGCCTGGGCCGTTTACTCAACCCCGGAATACAGTCCTGAACAATTGGTCGCTTTCAGAGAACGTCGGGAAGCCCACCGACCGAGACAAGCGCCGGTTGATTATCAAATAAAATTTTTCCACAGCGGCGCGTTGTTTCTCGTTGTCGGCTGCGTCGGGATGCTAGTCATTTCCGCCGGGCAGCTCGATGAAAAACTCTATATTTTAGGCGTGGGCCTGGCACTCTTCGGCGTTATTCAAATCGGCGCCGGGCTGCTGCGCCAACATGGGCGAACCGATAACGGACTTTATCAAGTCACCCAGGATTTACTGCGTATGCCTAAGACCATGCAGCAATTGGCCGTGGTGCAATTCCTGACCTGGTTCGCGTTATTTTCCATGTGGATTTATGGCACGGCCGCTGTCACGTCATTTCATTACGGCGCAACAGATACCACCACCATAGGCTACAGCGCGGGCGCAGATTGGGTCGGGGTGCTCTTCGCGGCTTACAACGGCTTTGCCGCACTGGCCGCGATTGCCATTCCCATGATGGTGCGGCGCAGCAATCGCAAGATCACCCACATGATTAACTTATGCCTGGGAGCGTTGGCCCTGACTTCATTTCTCTGGATCAAAGACCCACGCTGGCTGTTGCTGTCGATGCTGGCAATGGGGTTTGCCTGGGCATCTATATTGTCCATGCCTTACGCCATTCTCTCTTGTTCGCTACCACCGGATAAAATGGGCGTCTACGCTGGCTTGTTTAATTTTTTTATTGTGATTCCACAAATTCTGGCATCCAGTGTGCTGGCATTGATTGTCAATAAACTCTTCGGCGGGCAGACGATTTACGCGATGGTACTGGCCGGTGTATTTATGTTACTCGCGGCTATTGCAATGTTCTTTGTGCAGGACGAAGGTGAAACAAACGGCGCAATTGCGCTCTAACTAACACAACCGACCGGCCGCACTGTTCATACCGGTCATTTATTCTTTACCATTCTTCGCTAAGCTTCCCGTCGTAAAAACATCTAATGAGAAAGAGGCTGTCATGACTTCATCTTTTCAAGCAACCGACACGCTCCACGTTGACGACAAATCCTATCGTATCTATCCCTTCAGCAAGGTGCAGCAGCATTACCCGGTGGACAAGCTGCCTTTTTCACTCAAGATTTTGCTGGAGAATTTATTGCGCCACGCCAATAGCAATTTTGTGACTGATGACGATATCAAAGCCTTGGCCAGTTGGGACCCGACAGCAGAACCTTCGCAGGAAATTGCCTTTGTGCCGGCGCGGGTCATCTTGCAGGATTTTACCGGTGTGCCCGCTATCGTCGATCTCGCTGCGATGCGCGATGCGGTGACTGAACTGGGCGGTGATGCGCAACAGATCAAC
This sequence comes from uncultured Cellvibrio sp., assembly GCA_946886255.1. Next base: position 2,919 of record CAMPIG010000123.1, read on the forward strand.
CCTTTGTCACCCGTTGAGCTGGTGATCGATCACTCGGTGATGGTGGATTTTTTTGGTTCCGAAGAATCCTTCGCGAAAAATACTGCCCTCGAAATCGAGCGCAACCGCGAGCGATATCAGTTTCTGCGCTGGGGTCAGAAAGCCTTCTCCAACTTTAAGGTGGTGCCGCCGGGCACGGGTATCGTGCATCAGGTAAATCTGGAATACCTGGCGCGGTGTGTCTTTGCCAATGAGAAAGATGGTATGACTGAAGCTTATCCAGACACCCTGGTGGGCACCGACTCCCATACCACCATGATCAATGGGCTGGGCGTGCTGGGCTGGGGCGTCGGCGGTATCGAAGCCGAGGCAGCCATGCTCGGCCAACCCATCTCCATGCTGATTCCCCAAGTGGTCGGTTTTAAACTCACCGGACAACTTCCGGAAGGCGCCACCGCCACCGACCTGGTACTGACCGTGACCCAGATGCTGCGCAAGCTGGGAGTGGTGGGCAAATTCGTGGAATTCTTTGGTCCAGGACTAAAACATCTCTCCTTGGCTGACCGCGCCACCATTGGCAACATGGCCCCGGAATACGGCGCGACCTGCGGTATTTTTCCGGTCGATCAGCAAACTCTGGATTATTTGCGGTTTACCGGCCGCAGCGATAGCCAATTGCAACTAACCGAAGCCTACATGAAGGCGATGGGCCTCTGGCACGACGACAATAGCCTGGAAGCCCACTATAGCGATGTGCTGACGCTGGACCTCGCCACTGTTGTGCCATCGTTGGCCGGCCCCAAACGCCCTCAGGACCGCATCGCGCTGACAGATAGCAAGAATGGCTTCCATAAAACGCTGGAAGAATTTCAGGCCCAACGGAACAAACTGATCCAGACCACTACGCTGGATAAATTTGCCGATGAAGGCGGCGCAACCGCCGTGGGCAACCAGTCTGCTGAAAAGCCGGGTGATGTACCGGTGAGCTATCGCGGTGAAAATTTCAGTTTGAAACACGGCGCGGTCGTGATTGCCGCCATCACCAGTTGTACCAACACCTCTAACCCGGCGGTGTTGATGGCGGCCGGTCTCGTGGCACGCAAAGCTCATGCGCTGGGTTTGCGCAGCAAGCCTTGGGTCAAAACCAGCCTGGCGCCCGGCTCAAAGGTCGTCACCGATTACTTGCAAAAAGCCGGTTTATTGGAAGATCTCCAAACACTGGGGTTTTATCTGGTCGGTTACGGCTGCACCACCTGTATCGGCAACTCTGGTCCCTTGCCGGAGGAAATCTCCTCGGCCATCCACAGCGGCGATTTGATGGTGGCTTCCGTATTGTCCGGCAATCGCAACTTTGAAGGTCGGATTCATGCGGAAATCCGCACTAATTACCTTGCTTCGCCACCGCTGGTAGTCGCTTATGCATTAGCGGGCACCATGAACATCGATCTGTACCAGGAGCCATTGGGCACCGGCAGCAACGGTCAGCCAGTATTTTTGAAAGATATCTGGCCGAGCAACGCGGAGATTCAATCCTGTATCGCTGGCAATCTTGATCCCTCCATGTTTGCCAGTAAATATGCCGACGTCTACAGCGGTGATGAAAACTGGAACGCCCTGCCTATTACCGAGAGCGAGCTTTATGCCTGGCCCGACTCCAACTATGTACGCAAACCGCCATTCTTTGAGGGTATCAGGGCGAACATCGAGGACGTTAAATCCATCGAAAAAGCGCGCTGTCTGGTGATGGTGGGCGACAGTATCACCACTGACCATATATCGCCCGCTGGCGCCATCATGCCCGACAGTCCGGCCGGCTTATATTTGCAGCAACAGGGCGTACAGCCGGAAGACTTTAACTCTTACGGCTCGCGTCGTGGCAATCACGAAGTCATGATGCGCGGTACCTTTGCGAATGTGCGTCTGAAAAATCAGATAGCGCCGGGTACCGAAGGCAGTTGGACAACTTACTTGCCTAACCAGGAAGTCATGAGCATCTATGATGCCTCGGAACTGTACCGCCAAAACAAAACACCGCTGGTCGTGTTGGCCGGTAAAGAATACGGCTCGGGTTCATCGCGCGACTGGGCCGCTAAAGGACCGGCATTGCTAGGCGTAACAGCGGTAATTGCGCAAAGCTACGAACGCATCCATCGTTCGAATCTGGTGGGAATGGGTATATTGCCGCTGCAATTTAAAAGCGGTGATTCAGCTGCGTCGCTGGGGCTGACTGGCACTGAGTTTTTTGATATTCCGGTGGTGAGCCCGGAAACCAGAGAATTGATTGTGACTGCCCGTAAAGACGGTGGTGAGCCAATTCAGTTTATTGCTCATGTGCGAATAGATACGCCGAATGAATTTGCGTATTTCCAGAACGGCGGCATATTGCATTATGTGTTGCGTAATTTGGCGCGATAAGGCGATCTACACTTCGTAATACGTTCGGTATTAGCGCTTAGTTTCGAAGCCCTCAAACCATGGACGACTTGAGGAAGCTACAAGGATGTATTTATATGTTTTCGAAACCAAGCGCTAATACCGAACTCACAATATGCAGCCATTTAAGCATTGCGAGTATTATTTATTATCAGGAAGGATTCGCCAGGGAAAACTTAATCGGAACGAAAAGCTCCAGTTCACTGCTTGCGAGCACTTGCGGCAAAGGCGGAAAAGGAGCGGCGTCCTTGACGGCTTCTTCGGCCGCTTTATTCAGCAATACGTAGTCGGATGTTTCGATAGGTTTTAACGATTTAATATTTCCCTGATCATCAAGCACCAGATTAAATTTCACGCTGCCGGTCTGCTGCAATTGCTGGGCGCGTCGCGGATAGCTGACGCGGGCGTAGATGGTGCCTAATACTTCAGAAATATAAAACTGGCGCGCCAGCAAGGTTTGCGACGTGATCGTTGTGCGCTCTTCTTCCGCGTCTTCTTTTTCCGCTGGTGCTATTGTCGCCACCGATTCTTTAACTGGCTCAGACGTTACTGGTTGTTGTGTTGCTGGCGGTGCGCTGGCGACAACAATCGGTACCGGAACAGGAATTTCTGCAAGCTTTTCGACACGCGGCTTATTTTCTACTTTTGGTTTGGTAATCGGCGCAGACGCCGCAGCCACTGTGACTTCCGGCTCATCGACTGCGTCAGCCGGATTTTCTTCCAACCAGCTTTCCACCACAGCAATGCGGCTTAAACGCGGCTCCAGGTGCAGATAGCGATGACGCAAATTGGGATCGATATCACCCATCATCAACAAATCATCACGATAACCGGATGATAAGGGAACACGCCCCAACCATGAACGTAACAACAACGCAAAAAAATTATCGTCGGGAATATTACCGAGCAAGATATTGTTCACCACCACATCAACGCCCTGGCCCGGCTCGACACTAAGAATGATATGGTCATTGGTTTCAAAGCGGCCGCCAAAAAAGCCGTCGAACAACACCATGTTATCCGCCTGCGCCATCAATACTGCAGAGGGATTATTAATAGCCGCGCCCTCAATCCACATCCGACTGAAGCGCCGCGATGTTATGCCTTCGGGCGCGAGGATTTTCAGCTCCATACGTTTGGCAACCGGGCTACTTAACAATACCTCTGTGTCACTGCTTAATAGTTCGGTATAAAGCGCGCCCCAGAATTGATCGTGCCCGAGCTCCTTGTGCAGGGAGATCCCGTTTAATAATGGCTCCGCCTGTGCCTCACCGGATAACGCCAGCAACAGAAACCACAGCCGTACGCTGGAGAATTTGCCATACGATTTACCAAAGAACATGATGCAACCACCCCAAGTCAAAAACTGCCGACCGAAAGATAACGGTCACTCGACTGCGGGATAGTAATCAATGAATAAGACAATTTAGCGACAAAATATTGGAGATACTTCAGGGATCAAGATGTTCATTGTCAGAAGAGAGCGGGCGGCCAACGTAAAGGGTGCGGCCATCCGGCAACCTGCGCATACTGATCATTCCCTGCTGATAGAGGTATGCCATCGCTCGCTCAACTTTGCGACGCTCCTCGTGCAAACGTTGCCGCAAGATCCACCAATGCACAATCCCATCGAGGGTGTCAGCAATTTGCTCACGCCCTTGCAGATATCGGGCAATTTCCTGGGCCAGAGATTGAATGTCTGGATCATCTTCCTCGTGGGTTACGATCAACTCACTGCTCCCTGTCGCTTTGCGTTAAAAAAGATCAATGCACACCAATAGTGGAACCGATGAGATTCAGCAACATTTATACCAAAGTTTTTCGGAAGCTAATCGATTGATCGTTAAGCAAAAGTTTTTTACTTGGCGTTAACCTATGGGTCACAAACAACCCGCAGGCAAATGAATCAAACCATACAGGCCTTTCAACTCATGATCATCAAACAGGTTATGCAGTGGGTTCTTTTTCACCCACAGCAAAAACGTTTCGGGCCACTGCACCAACGATCCATAGAACGAATCAGAATGAAACAGCAGCGGCTCTTTTGATGATGGCATATTTATAAATATTGGCACCGTATACCTTTCCATTAACTTGCTTTTGGACTGCCCTGTGTTAGCTTTAACGGCCTAATGTAAAAAAATGTACAAATGTAAGATGCGTATTAAGACGTTAAATGGATGGAGTCGCCAGAAAGGCTGTTGATGTAACACGACATCGCGGTAGTGATCTGTTAACAAGGAAAATGGGAAGTTCACTATGAATAACATCACTGTTATCTCTTGTGGTGATAGCGACCACAATTGCCTCACCGAAGACTTATGTTTACTCCTGAATAAGCAAAATTATTCAACCAAGTGCTTAGCTGCTGAAGATGCTTTTATTAAGCCGACGCATTCAGAGCCGCATATTTTTATTTATATCCTCGACACATTCTTACGTGAAACAGCATTCTGCTTCCCTCCTATCATTGAGAAGCTCGCTCAACACAAACGGGCGATAAACATTGGACTTATCAGCCAGCAACAGCATTCGCTTCACTCGGAATTAATTCATTTATTTCACGACATCCTGTTCTGGCCATGCAGTGCGCGTGAAATCAGCACACGCCTTCAGCGATTTGATCAGCCACAGCACGCATCATCAGAAAATAGCAGTTTGCTCAACACATTCGCTGGTTTAAATCTGGTGGGTCAATCACCAATGTTTGTTGACACACTTCAATTAATTCAAAAAATTTCTCGCTGCCATGCCCCGGTATTAATTCGCGGCGAAACAGGCACAGGCAAGGAAAACGCCGCCCGGGCGGTTCATTATTTAAGCGAGCGGCGCGAGCGCGGTTTTATTCCTATTAACTGTGCCGCCATTCCGGACGAATTATTTGAAAGCGAACTTTTTGGCCATGAGAAAGGCGCTTTCACAGATGCCAAAAGCAGCCAAGCGGGCCTGGTTGCTTTAGCTGATGGAGGGACACTCTTTCTGGATGAAGTTGATAGTCTGACACCTAAAGCGCAAGCCGCTTTATTGCGTTTTTTGCAAACCCGCGAGTATCGCCCGCTCGGCGGCCGCGATACCCTTCAGGCCGATGTGCGGATTCTGGCTGCAACCAACGCCGACCTTGCACAGCGAGTAGAACAAAAAACATTTCGCGAAGATTTATTTTATCGACTCAATGTGCTGACCATCGTTATGCCATCGTTGCGCGAACGCAAAGAGGATATTCCGTTGATCGCTAAAGCGCTGCTCTATAAATTTTCCGAGGAGTATTGCACCCCAACCAAACAATTGTCGGGACAATTTATTCATCATCTTATGCAGCAGCTCTGGCCTGGTAATGTCAGGGAGTTGGAAAATACGCTGTTGCGCGCGTTTTTGTTATCGTCAGATACCGTATTGAATTCGGCGGCCGGACTCCTTGTGCGCGGAGCACCCGCCCGCGACAGCTCAGTGATGAATACGCAAGAAATGGCTCATAGCATTAATTCCCAGCTTAGCTTCCAGGATGCCAAGGCAGAAGTGATAAACCAGTTTGAGGAGCAGTATCTCAAACAGGTTTTATCTATTGCCGAAGGAAATGTATCTGCAGCGGCCCGCATCGCGGGAAAAGAGCGGCGGGCTTTGGGGAAATTAATTCGCAAATACCGAATCGATAAAAGTCTTTATCAATCGGCACCGGCTTTTTAAAAAACACGGTGCCATCGATAAAGCTTCAAGATTATGGTCGCGATACTTTTGATGCGCTCAAATATACCTTATCGCTGCTAACATCCACCGTTTTACCGACAATATTAAATTCGCCATTAAGACGTATATCGGCTGATGAGCTGCCGAGCATCAAATCAATTTTTCCTGGCTCAACAATATACCGCATTTGTTGATCATAAAAACCCAGCTGATTAACCGCGAGCGAGAAGGTTACTTTTACACTGTCTTTTGCTTTTACATACACACGCTGAAAACCCTTTAATTCTTTTACCGGTCGCGTCAGGCTTGCGATCGGGTCGCGTATATACAACTGCACCACTTCATCCCCATCGCGCGCGCCGGTGTTGGTCAGTGTCAAGCTGATGTCCACCACATCACCGGCTTTGACTGAGGCTTTATTGATCTTTAAGTCGCTGTAAGTAAATTGTGTGTAACTCAGACCATGACCAAAAGGATAAAGCGCACTGGTTTCGGTAAATGCATAGCCGCGCTTGGCTGAGGGTTTGTGATTGTAATAGGCAGGGATGTGGCCGACAGAACGGGGGATGCTGACGGGTAATTTGCCGCCGGGGTTAACATCACCAAACAGGATGCGCGCAACCGCATGACCGGTTTCCTGCCCAAGATACCAGCCTTCAATAATGGCCGGTGCTTCACGGGCAATCTTGCTGATGGACAATGGACGACCGTTAATCAGCAACACCACCGTCGGTTTACCGGTAGCAAGGACGGCATCAACCAACGCCTGCTGTTCGCCAACCAATTCAAGACTTGTGCGGTCACCGAGATGAGTTTCAGCCCAGGCTTCGCGCGAGGTCGCCTCGTTATCGCCGACAACCACAATAGCCACATCACTTTTTTTCGCAGCGGCAACCGCTTTTTTAATCATTCCCGCCGTGTCTTTAGGCGTGGCTAGCACCACTTCATCTGTGTGCCAACGTTCTTTGGAGAGGGAATTAGCGGCAACAGAATCGGCTCCCGGGTTCCAGGTATTCATCGTCAGCAAGGTGCCCTTTTCGTGGCGAATCTTGATACCCTCGCCGAGATATTCCTGCAGCCCCTGCAAAATGCTGACCGCATGTTTGGGCACATCGCTGTAACCACCAAGCAATACTTCATCAACATGGGGACCGATTAACGCGATGGATTTCACTTTGCGACTGTCCAGGGGAAGCAAGTTGTTGTCATTCTTCAATAACACCATCGCCTTTTCTGCCGCCTGCTGTGCCAGCTGACGATGATGATCATTGCCGATAAAATCCTCAGCACCGGCCGGATCGGTGTAGGGATTCTCAAACAAACCTAATAAAAATTTTTCGTGCAGTACACGGGCGACGGCCTGATCGATAACTGCCTCATCCAACTTACCGTCCCTAACCGCTTGCACCAGCAAAGGGAAAGTTTCACCGTCCGGCATCTCCACATCGACGCCGGCATTGAGTGCGAGCATAGCGGCATCAGCCAGGTTGTCGGATAACTGATGACGCGATACCAATTCCTTAATCGCGAAGTAGTCACTCACCAGTGCTCCCTCAAAACCCCACTCGCCGCGCAAAATATCATTGAGCAATTTACCGTTCGCATGTGACGGCACACCGTCGATCTCATTGTAGGAAGCCATTACGCTGCGCGCGCCGCCGAGCTTGACGGCCGCTTCAAATGGAAACAGAAAAACTTCGCGCAATAAACGTTCACCGACCGGGGCAGGTGCCGTGTTCAAGCCACCCACGGGTTCACCGTGACCTGCGAGATGCTTGAGTGTCGCGATCACACGATCAGGGCCGATTCGCCCCAGCTCACCACCTTGAAAACCTTTAACACCGGCCACGCCCAGAGCTGCAACCAGATAGGGATCTTCGCCCATGGTTTCTTCAATACGCCCCCAACGCGGATCGCGCGCCACATCGAGGATTGGTGTTAATGCCTGGGTGCCACCGCGTCGACGAATTTCCTGGGCCGATACTTTATAGATGTTTTCAACAAGTTGCGGGTCCCAGGTACTGGCCATGGCGATCGCTTGAGGAAAAC
>CAMPIG010000124.1 GCA_946886255.1 uncultured Cellvibrio sp.
TTGCAGGGGTTCACCCAACAGGTCGATGGCGGCGGGGTTGCATTCGGATACACGCCCGGTGGAGTCGAGTACAACCACACCACCGGGGAGGAAGTTGAGCAGGTTTTCGAGGCGATTGGCGATTTGTTCTTTTTCGGCCAGCTCTTGCATACGCTGGTCGGCGACGCTGTTGAGTTCCTGGTTGAGTTCGGCAACGCGGTTTTCTAATAGTTGATAGGAGTCCACCAGTTCTTGAGACATCTGGTTGAAGAGCTCGAAGGCTTTTTTAAGATCTTGCCCGTCGCCATTGTCTTTCGGCAGCAGGGATACGACCTTGGATGCAGATTGCACGCCCGGAACCATGGGCCACTCCTCTGTTTGGTGTCGCGTCAAAAAATACGCGGATGGATTGAGTTATAGAGGGTGTTTGCAAAGGTGGTGCCAAGATAAAAAGTTCTTTTTTTACAATGGGTTATAAGTTGGCAGGAGATTTTTAGTCAAAACTTTGGCGAGGTTAATAGATGAGTTATAGGATAAGCCGACTTGGATGTCGGAAATACTGAAAGAATACAAACTCAAGCAGCCCGGTAAAATTTGGTTACACAATATATCTGCCGATATTCGAAGCCATGAAGGGACGCCCTAAAGGCGCGTTTTTTCATCAAAAAAGTTAAATAGCAGCACAATGGTGACGAGAGGAATCAGGTAAAGGGGTGCGAGACCATCACCCGCATGGATGCGGGTGATGAGCCTACAGGGAGGTATTTACGGCGTGTCTCGCACCCCTTTACCTGATTCCGTCCCCAACTCACCGACCATGACTGAACCAAAAACTTAACACTCATTAACCCATTCCCCATGGAAATCAACTATCAACCCGGTAGACTCCCCACCCGAGCGCTAACAAGAGGAGACAAACAGTGAACTACAGAAAACTCGGCAAAAGTGGCTACGACGTATCCGAAATCGGCATCGGCTGCTGGCAACTCGGCGGCGACTTCGGGCCAGTGGATGACAATCGCGCAAACCAGATTCTGCGCGCCGCCGATGAGAACCAAATTAACTTCTGGGACACCGCCGATGTCTACGGCGCCGGTTTAAGCGAACAGCGTATTGGCAACTACACACGCGAAAATCCCGAGCCGCGTTTTATCGCCACCAAAGTCGGCCGCGATGGCCAGTTATTTCCCAATGGCTATACCAAAGCCAAAGTAAAAGCGAATCTCGCGGGTTCGATTAAGCGACTCGGTGTCGAAGCGCTGGATCTGGCGCAGTTGCATTGTGTCCCTACCGATGTATTGAAAGCCGGCGACTTGCTGGCTTGGATGGAGGATTTTCAGCAGGAAGGGTTGGTTAAACATTTCGGTGTCAGTGTTGAAACCATGGACGAAGCGTTGTTTGCCGTAAAGCACCCGAAGCTTACGTCAATTCAAACCATCTTCAACTTATTTCGTCAGGATCAGGCAACTGAATTGTTCCCGCTGGCGCAAGAAAACGGTGTCGGTATCATCGTGCGTCTGCCGCTAGCCAGCGGTGTCTTGTCCGGCAAGATGACCAAAAACCAGACTTTCGCCGAAACCGACCACCGCCATTACAACAAAGACGGAGCGGCGTTCAGTGTGGGTGAAACCTTTTCCGGTATACCGTTTGCAACAGCGGTTGATTTAGCTGATGAATTAAAAACCATGGCACCAAAGGACATGAACCTCGTGCAATTGGCAATGCGCTGGATTCTCGACCACCCCGCCGTCAGCACGGTAATCACCGGAGCCAGCAAACCGGAGCAAGTGAAAGAAAATGTGGCTGTCAGCGCACTGCCGCCACTGTCACCCGAGTTGCATGAAGAACTTAAGCAATTTTATTTCAACAAGGTCAAACAGCACGTGCGTGGTGTCATGTAATCAACGACGAGGACAGGGAAGTTCAATGCGCACACAACAACCCGGTGCGTTTATTTGATTAGTGAGGGTGATGTGGCCGTCATGCGCTTCGATAATTTGTCTGCATAGCACAAGCCCGATACCGGTGCCGTGTTTTTTAGTGCTGTAAAAAGGGACAAATACATTATCCGGGTTGCTGATGCCGCATCCTTCATCACAAAGTGTCAGCTGACAGATCGATTCCTTTACGGTCCAGGCAATAGAAATTCTACCGTTGGGACTGGTATGAGCCATGGCTTCCACGGCATTTTTCAGCAGGTTAATTAATACCTGTTCCATTTGCAGCGGGTCGATGTCGATAATCACATCATCCGCTGTTTCTATCTCAATATTCGTTTCTTTAAATAGCACACGCACCTTATTGATCACGTTAAAAACAGAAGTCGCTTGCTTTTGGGGTTCCGGTAGTTTTGCCAGCTGTTTGTAGCTATCAATAAATTGGCCTAGGCCTGTGGCCCTCTCCGCAATGATATTCAGCCCCGCCAATAGATCCTCCCGTCCCGCTATATCTTGCGGTTGATTTTGAATCAGGCGCACCAGCGTCTGGCTGAGAGACGCGATGGGTGATAGCGAGTTGTTGATTTCATGACTGATCACCCGCACCAGACTTTGCCAGGCTTTATTTTCTTCCCGGCGCAGTAGCCTGCGCACATCGGTAATAAATAATAATTTGTGTTGTTTTCCCGCTTCGCGAAATTCTTCGACGTGAATATTGAACCGCCCCTGCTGATGGCCGAATGATAACTCCACAACCTGATGCTCGCCGCTGGTAAAGGATTGCAGAAAGCTGAGCTGAGCTTGCAACGCAGAAGTTGCACCGTTATGTTGTGCATTCAGCAAGGTTTTGGCGGCGGGATTGAGCATACGCAACTCGCCCGATTCATTTAATGCGAATATGGCAACGTCGATATGTTCAATGATGGTTTGCAGTAATAATTGACTTTCTATTGATTCCCAGCGCTGGTGGCTCAAACGCTCTGCGAGTGTGTTAACGGCGAGCGTCAGTTCATTCATGGCGCCGCTGCCGTTCGCCCGCCGCGCACGCAAGCTGTAATCGCCGTGGGCCATGGTACTTACGAGATTACTCAGGCTGCGAAATTGATATGCCAGTTTCCTGTGTATCAGGTAGGTGGTGTAACTGATAAGTCCACCGCTCACCAACAGAGTTAATAAAATTAACCATATCGAAATTCCGCCGTACACCATCGTCCCTAACAAAATCAGCAATAAAGGTATAGAGGTGCAAAGCGCCAGACGTACCAGTTGTTGCTCCAGTGGAATTTTTATCGGCATGGGTTATCGTTCAGTTTGCTCGTGCTTTTCCAGCCGGCGATAAAATGCACTGCGGCTTAAACCAAGTGATTTAGCTGCTTTTAGTGCATCACCCCCGTAGTGAGATAAACGCTTACTGATGATCTCCTGTTCTATCTCGTTCAGTGACTTCAGGTATTCCTGTTCACCGTTGAGCACAATATCTTCTGCAGGCGCGACGGTATTGATACCCAGATCCTGCGGTTGAACAGCTGATGTTTTGCACAGGATATGCGCCCGCTCCATCACATGATTTAACTCCCGTACATTACCGGGCCAGGCATAGGTTTGTAATATTTTTTGGGCCGCACTGCTGATCTCCAGCGGTGGCTGTGAATATTTTTGGGCAGCTTTTGCCAGGAAGGCACTCGCCAAGGAAAGAATATCTTCAGGCCGATAACGCAAGGCTGGTACTTCAATTTCAACCGTATTGATACGGTAGAGTAAATCCTTGCGAAAGTTGCCCGCTTTCACGGCGAGATTTAAATCAGCATTGGTCGCCGTGATCAAGCGAAAATCCACCGTTTGGGTTATGCCTGAGCCCACCTTCTCGAATTGCCTATCTTCCAATACGCGCAAGAGTTTGCCCTGTTGTGAATAAGGCGTGTTGGCTACTTCATCGAGAAACAATGTGCCTTCATCGGCTAATTCAAAACGCCCGATACGAGCAGATTTAGCATCGGTGAAAGCGCCTTTGGTATGGCCAAACATTTCACTTTCAAACAATGATTCTGTGACAGCCCCCATGTTGACGGAAATGTGTGGTGCATGACGGCGGGGTGACAATTCGTGAATCAGACGAGCAAATAAACTTTTCCCTGTACCATTTTCGCCCGTCAATAAAATGCTGGCATCACTCTTGGCCACTTGATGCAGCGTCTCCAGAACGCGCTGCATGATCCCGGATTCAGCCACAATGTCCGTTGCCGGGCGAATCTCGGCCTGCAACAGTTCATTGTGACGGGTTAACTTTTGCGATTGTTTTTGTGCTTGAACCAGTCGCATGTGGTTATTGATCGTCATCAGCAAGCGATCATTTTCCCAAGGCTTCTGGATAAAGTCACTAGCGCCTTTTTTTATCGCCGCGACCGCTACATCAATAGTGCCCCAGCCGGTCATAACCACAATGGGAACAAGCTCATTGTACTGGCGAATAGCGCTAATAAGGCTTAACCCTTCCTCACCGGAGGTGGTATCCCGTGAGTAATTCAAATCCATCAGTATCAAACTGACATCGTCATGGCGGATAACAGCTATGGCCTGTGCAGGAGAATTGGCTTTTATCGGTGTGAAACCTTCAGCGTTTAACAACAAGCTCAAAGCCGACAAAATATCGTCATCGTCATCGACGATAAGAATGGAATGTTTCATTGTGCTCCTGTTATTTTTTTGAAGACATCATTCATAACGTAAAGCCTCACCGGGCTCCATGTTCAATGCACGTCTTGTAGGTAGCCAGGTTGCTGTTAACACTACGACAGCAACAAGCGCGGTCATCAGCATCGCGATAACAATCAACCCTAGATCCTGCAACCCGATAATGCGAGACATCGCAGCCCCCATAGCATACCCTGCCAACACACCCGGTATACCGCCCCATAGCAATTGCCGCACACCCATCATCAAAAATTGCCGACCAATGATGTAATCCGTCGCACCCAGTGCACGCTTGACGCCAATTTCCTGGGTTTTCTGGTTTACTGTATTGGCCATCACGCCATAAATACCGCTGGCAGCCAGCACTATAGCGACTATCCCCATCAATAAAAATATTTTGCTGATTAAGCTCAAAGGGCCATTACTGCGCTTGATGATCTCATTATAGTTTTCCAGATTGTACGCAGGCAGCTCCGGATCGATGGACGCCAGGGCGCTGCGCAAGGTACGTGTTGCTTGTGCGGCATCCGCTTTCATCTGCAACGCGATGGTCATGTAATTACGCGGCAACTGGGAAAAAGGTCGGAATACTGTGGGCGTTTTCCCGGTTTCATCGTTTGCCTGTCCGTAAATGGTATGTTCAACCACACCAATAACCGTCAGCCATGCCTGTTTATCATGGTCTTTTTCTGCAATGCGGATACGTTTACCCAGTGGTGATTCGCCGGGAAAATAACGCGCTGCAAATGACTCGGTGATGATCACTGACCGCGCATCGATACGATCATCACCGCTGTTAAAGTAACGGCCGGCTTTCAGTTCAACGCCCAATTTTTTTAAAGCGTCCACACCGATGGAAACATAATTAGCCCGCGCATAATCCTCCCCGCCCTTGCTGATGTATTCTCTGCCCTCCACCGCCATCGCCGGCACCCAACTCCATTCGCCCGGCAAGGAAGAACTGATCATGACGTTACCGATTCCCGGGCTGTTTTCCAGGCGCGATTGCAAGGTGCTGACAAACTCGATGTACTGGGTTCGCTCGGTATAATCCGCTTCCGGCAAACGGACCTTGGCGGTCAGGATATTATCGGTATCAACACCGAAATCTGCATGGGTGGCAAAGTAGGCACCGACTACCATCGCCGCAGCAGCAATCAATACTGTGGTCGATAAAAATATTTCACTGATCACCAATAATTTATGCAAACGGCCGGTTTTTTTGCCAGCGGCACCGCGTGTACCATCGCGTAGCACGGCATTAAAATCCGAACCGGAATTACGCAACGCAGGTAATAAACCGGTAGCCAGCACAGCCAATACCGTAAACACAAAAAATAATTTCAGGGTGAATCCGTCTACCCCAAAATCCCACCAGAACACCGGCTTGTTATCAAAAAATGTCAGGGTTATGCGCTCGACGACTTCCAGCCCCCATGCCAGGACCAATAAGCCGATCACACCGCCAATCACGCAGATGACAATACTCTCCCACAACATCTGACCGACCAACCGCCAGCGCGGCGCACCCAGTGCCACCCGTATTGCCGTTTCTTTGCTGCGTTCAATGGCACGTGATAATAATAAGTTTCCAACATTGATCAGTGCGAGGCAAAAAATCAACATGGCCGCAATTTGCATGGCATACACCACCGCAACACCATCGCGCACTGCCGTCATCGGAAAGGTTGTTACATAAGCGCTAATGCCGGTATTCGTTTCTGGATAACGCTGCTCAAGCCGCTGCATGATCAACGCCAACTGTCGATTGATCTCGTTGCGCGAAACGCCTTTTTCCAACAGAGCAACGCCATAAAAATGGCCGGCACTGCCGCGCGCTAAACGTGTAGCATCTTCCTGCATAGGTAACCAAAGATCAGCCGTACGGGGAAACGTATAGCCGTGCGGCATCACGCCAATAATACGATGATTAACACTGTTGATGCGTAGCATCTGGTCAAGTACTTGTGGGTCAGCGCCCAAATAGTTTTGCCAGAGATCGTAACCGATGACGGCCACCGGTTCCGCACCAACCTGGCTTTCTGCTTCGGTAAAGCTGCGTCCGATAATCGGCTGCGTGCGCGTCAACGCAAATATATTGGGCTCAGCGACAACGCTATCGTATTGCCGCGCACCGTCTCGCCCGGATACGTTCACACTGGCTTCACGGTATGCGCCAAATTCCTCAACACCTTCAAGGCTGGTTCTGACTTCATAGTAGTCATGCAGATCGATACCGCCCCATTGGGAAATCCCTTTGTGGGTGGTATTTATCTGAACCAAAGATTCTCCATCCTTAAAGGGTAAATCTTTAAAAAGCATGTTGTGGAAAAACGAAAATAAAAACAGGCTCAAACCAATCCCGGAAGCCATCACCAGAATAGTCAGCACGGAGAAACCCGGTTTTTTGGCGAGCAATCGACACGCATATTTGAAATCGTTGATGATCAGCACAGAGCCTCCTCCCTTGACGCCGGTGCTTCGGGTTTGGTAAAGGTTTTATCAGCAACGATTCTGCCATCAACCAAATCGATCTTGCGTTGTGCGCGCAATGCCGAGCGCGGATCGTGGGTCACCATGCAAATGGTTGCGCCTTCGGCGTGCAATTTATCGAGCAGCTGCATCACCGCTTCGGCGTTTTTAGTATCGAGATTTCCAGTTGGCTCATCCGCCAGAATAATAGATGGCTGGCCAGCGATAGCACGCGCAACAGCCACACGTTGCTGTTGACCGCCAGACAACTGAGCCGGAAAATGTTTAGCGCGAAAGAGCATGTCTACTTTTTCCAGCGCTTCTTTTACCCGCTGCTTGCGTGCTTGTTTGTTCAAGTCCCGACGATAGGTCAAGGGTAATTCAACGTTTTCTTCCACATCCAGGTCACTGATCAGATTAAACGACTGAAAGATAAAACCAATTTCCTGATTGCGAATTCTGGCGCGCTCGTCTTTGGCGATGCTCGTCACGTCATGACCGGCAAGCTGGTGCTGGCCTTCCGTAGCGACATCCAGCAGACCAAGCAGTGAC
Source organism: uncultured Cellvibrio sp. (assembly GCA_946886255.1). The sequence continues at coordinate 7,632 of CAMPIG010000124.1, forward strand.
AGCAAAGTAGACTTGCCACACCCGGATGGCCCCGCAATAGACACATATTCACCTTGATAAATGCGCAGCGATATATCACTTAATGCGTGAGTCTCTACGTCTTCGGTATAGAATATTTTTTTGATGTCGTTCAATTTTATTAAGGGCTCTTTCATATTATTTCATCCGTTAATTTTTGATTATATTTCGGCGCAACCATTTGGCGACAGGTTTCTCCAACACATAGGTGCTGAAAATACCAAGCACAACAATGCTGATAAGCGCACCCCAAAATTGATTATCCCCCGCATCCGGATTCATCATCACGATACCCCAGCACACCATCATCACCAGGTTCTGCCAGATAAAGATGGAAAAACCTGTCTCTCCCAGAAAACTCATCGTACGTCCGGAAAATATTCGCGCAGCCAGCCCTTTGCCCCGGGCGAGATCAACGATAATGACCATATACAGCGGCATCATCAGGCCGTGACGTAGAAAAAATTTAAAAGGCTCCTGAATATCGGGTATGCAAGCGATAAGAATTACCGCAACCAAGGCCAGATCGCCCCAGGCAACCCAGGGCCGGCTTCCGATAGTGATCACCGGACTAAAGCGAGACAACGCAAAAACCTTGGTAAGCAATATACCGGCAACAAAGTGCGCTAGCCAAAAGAGCGGTGTGGAACCAATAAAGATTTGCCAAAATTGCTGCGGCTCGGCGCCAGGCGGAAAGTAGAACGCATAGATAGTCGTAGGCAGCAGGGAAATAACGGGAAGCGCGCACAACCAAAAAACAGCTTTGCGCTGCGACAACCTCGCCAGCAGCGGTAAAAGAAATGGCATGACCGCATATAGAAAGACCAATGCCGAAAGTGTCCAGGTCGGCCATGACCAGAGTGGTACAAAATCCGGATACCAAGCTTGCACCAAGGCTAGTGTAGCCACAACACTGGCCAGCAGCATAATCGGATTAACACCGTTGGCAAGGTGATAACCCGCTATACCTAAAGACAATAAAATCAACACCACATGAATCGGATAAATTCGCGTAGCGCGCGTCACCCAAAATGTTTTTCGCGGAACCGTTAACTGCCCATTCTCACCCCAATACAAATAAGCCAGGATAAAACCGGACAACAAGAAGAAAAAACTGGTGGACATCCAACCGTTTGACAGATATGTCAAGAATCCTTCCGGAAGATTACCCATGCCGCGCAAAAGACTCTCAGCGCCGGGCTCTTTATCCATGTCATATAGCGTCCACAGGTGGAAACAAAATATGTGCAGGATCGCGAAAAATCGAATACCGGTTAGCCCCGGCATATAGGTATTCACTTGTTGGTTTTGTTGATGTTCCATTTTGTTGGTGTCTTGTAACTGCATGTTATTCAACCTTGAATGTGTATGGTAAGACATGAATCAATGAATATGAAAACGCTGGTAGGTTTCAAAACGGCCAGGATCAGAAACGAGTATCTTATCTCCCGCACGTAGTCCTGCTGTAACCTGAATCTGGCTAACCGAACCCTGCCCTAAATTCACATCGACGCGCTCGGCAAATTTTCCGTCTTCACTCAGTTTAAATAGTGCGGTATGACTGCTGCTTTGCGCGTACAACGGGCGATCAACATAAAATGTGTCCGGAATTTCGCTGATCATGATTTCTCCGTCGACACTTAAGTCCGGTCTTACATCATCCGGCAGTTCTTGCGTGAACTTGACATCAACCAGGACGTTACCATTGAGCACGGTAGGATCTATGCGGGATACTTTTCCGGTTATTTTATTGTTGCGGGTATCTACAATAACGCGCTGTCCCACAACCACCTGGCGTATCTGAATTTCCGGAATCTGTAACTCAGCGATCAGTGAATGTTGTTGTGCAAGTTTGGCAAGGCTATCGCCCGGCATTACACGTTGACCAGAGACCAGGGGCATCTCCAGTACGATACTATCCATAACGGCTTTGACTTCCAGGTTATCGACTTGCTGTTGGATGATCTCCAGGCTTTTTCTGCCCTTATTCAAGCGCGCAGCGCGTGCGGCATTCTGAGCAGCCAGGGTTTTCTCAAGCGTGATTAATTGTTGTTGTGCGCTTAACCAACGTTGCTGATACTGATTCATGGTTAATCGGCTTCGTTCATAATCCAGCTTCGACACTGCTCCGGTTTTCATGAGATCTGCCCGTGCAGAATATTCCAGCACACTGTTTTCATAATCCAGTCGGGCATTCAATATCTGGACTTTCTGTTCGTCGAGACCGGATTCCTGCACTGCCTGCGCAGCGCTTAATTCCGCCTCCAATGCTACCAACTCCCATTCTGCTTCCGCCAATTGTTGTACCAGCCGGGGATTGTCCAGCATGACAATCGGATCACCTTTATCTACCAGATTCCCCGCCTTGACCATAGGTTTCACCACAACACCTTCGACGCTGGCCGAAAGCCATTGAATATTGTCCGGCACCAGGATGCCCGCACCTCTGACCGAAACGGTGAAGTCGCCGTGTTTGACTTCCGCTATCACCAGTTCGTCCCGGTCAACACTGATATCTGCCTGGGCGATTTGCCATAGATAGTGCAGTACAAATCCCAATCCCAAAATGATTAACAATCCCACAACAAGCCGTGTGGTTGTGGGTACCTTTGTCCTGGAAATTGCAATGTCCATCAACGCTCCGTTTTTAAAACGCACTTTACCTCGTTGTCCTTATCGCAGCTTCCGTGCCAATTCGTAACATATTGAAATCTTTAGAAAATACCCGGTAACGTTTTTTAACGTGTCCTGCTTGTGGGAAAACCGCAGAAAAGCAATCCCATATCCGGGATATGGACTGTGCTGATTCATACTCTAATAGCCCAATATTTTTCTCACCGGACCGGTCGATTCTGATCTTTATCAATCGACTAATGGTTAACACTTACTGACAGCCATTGGCGGCCAGTTTGGGTATGATGTCGGCCAGGCTGCAGTTGCCTGTCAGGTAAGCTCTTTGATAATGGAAGTTTTATATGTCTGATTACTCCACTCACCCTACTCCGTCCCGTATTTCCGCACGGGAATTTACGCTGCTGATCGCGTTGTTGATGTCGATTGTGGCCATCTCTATAGACGCTTTATTACCCGCCCTTGGATTCATCAGCCGGGATATTGCGCTCGCTCACCCTAACCAGGCGCAATACATCATCAGCGCATTATTTTTGGGTATGGCTCTGGGCCAATTGGTGTGTGGCCCGCTGTCCGATGCAACGGGCCGCAAAAAAATCCTGTACGCCGGTATCGGTCTGTTTCTGGTCGGCAGTCTGATCTGCTTTTTTGCGCAGGATATTAATACCCTGT
>CAMPIG010000125.1 GCA_946886255.1 uncultured Cellvibrio sp.
AGGCATGGGCTGGCAGACCGGTGGTGTGGGCGAGGATATCGCGCACGGTAATCAGTTTGCCGTATTGAGCGTTTTTAAAATTGACATTGGTCAAGGTGCCAGCCACCGGACTGTCCCACAGCAGTTTGTTTTCCTGAACCAACAATCCGGCGGCGGCAGACGCGATGGTCTTGGATACAGAAGCCAGGCGAAATACAGTATCCGGTGTAACCGGGTCATGGGTGCCCACTTTTCTCACGCCATAACCGTTCATGACTTGCACCTTGCCATCCGCGACGACCAATAGCGCCGCCCCGGGCACACTGGGTGCGACCGTCTGGGCAATGTATTGCTCGAAATCAGTAATGTAAGCCGGCGTGGTGCTGGCTGGTGTGGATAATTGGGCCAGGGCTTCAGCAATCATGGGCGGCAAAGTATCGTAACGATCATTGTCCGCGAGATTGGCGCCGGGAAGCTCGAAGGCGTGAAGAGTAAGCGGGGTCAGCGTCAGTAAGCTGGAGGCTATAAAGGCTTTCAGCCGTTGGAAGTACATCGTGTTTAACATAGGATTTCAGGATCAATATATAAAAGAATGAACATGGGCGGCTGTCTGATCAGCAATAAGTGCCGATGCGAAAAAGAACAGCCGATCAACCGGTTTACATGAAACATTCCTTATACAAAATCCCTTACCAAAATAGGTTTTGATTTTGCAGGCGCCGCTCCGGAGAGCAGCGCTTAGCGTTACAGCGTCTTGATAAATTCAATCAAATCCCAGCGCTGCTGCTCGGTTAAAGCGGGCAACACTGTACCATCTGCTTGTGTTATTGGGCCAGCCCCGTATTCGTGTCCTCCGTTCATATTGCTGGCCCGGAACGTCCGTAACCGAAAACCTTCATAACCCTCGGAACGAAAGCCCATCTTTATCGGATCATATTCGCGGCTGCCCACCATAAACTCATCGGGCCGGTACTGCCCATCCTCAGGATCGCCCGCTTCCTTCCTGGGTAAGAGCAAATCGTACATGGTCGGTACAGATCCGTTGTGCAGATAGGGCGCCGTGGCCCAGATACCATTTAACGAACGGGCCTTATAGGACAGCAGCGAGTCGTAGGGATTCGCGGTGGTATCCGGTTTGTAATTGCCGGCTTTCATGCTGGACTTGATGTCGTTGTCGAAGAACGACATGGCCAGGGTATAAAGCCAATCGAGGCCACGTCGCAACGCCCACTTGTCCGCATCTTCCGTACTGACCACGCCGGTGGTTACGGACGTGAGTATCTGGATGACCGGTGCATTTTCCTCCAGAACCAATGGCCCAACATCGGTGCCTTGGTAAGTGTGGACGAAATTGCCGGATTTGCCTTTGTAATCGACGCTGTTGCGGGCCATCACCGGATCAGTACCGATAGCGTCAACATTGGACATCTTGCCGATCACCACCCGATCCCAAGCGGAGCGGTCAATGATTTCGTGGCAGGACTGGCAGTAATGACTATAGATCACCCGGCCGCGATTTGCTTTTTCCTTATCAATTTCGCCCAGAATTTGCTCCGGCCACACCGGCGATTGCAAACTTTTCAGATGAGATTCAAGCCGCTCAAGGTTGACCAGATCAATGGACGATTTGAAATCAATACGCTCCTGCTTTTTGCTCTGCCCCGTTAAATGCGCAGACAAACTGAAGCCGGGCTTTTTCGCGGTCCAGTCGAGAATGCCGAATACCCCGATCACTTCGCCGGCATTGCGCCCCAAAGGACCTACCCCGGAATTGCCCGCCAGACCATTCCACTGCACATAATCAGAATGGGCTATATCCCAGAGGAAGGGATAGCTGACCGGTGCGTTGGGCTCGTTGAAGATGGAGTTACGCACGCGCAGCATTTGCCGCGGTGACAGGTTCGGATAGCCAGTTGAGTCGGACTCGAGTCGCTCCGAAATCAGCGCAAATTCTTCATCGCCAATGATGGTGTTGTTGATGTCCTTGAGGACCAGGTCCACTTGCTCGGTGGTCAGTAAAGGTTGGTTAGTCGCAGATACCACATCCAGTAGTACGTCGCGCATCTGCTTTTTGCTGAGGACATGCTGTAACACGCGATTGTAGATGCGACCGAAGGCATCCAGTCGTGCAAACCCATAATCGATATGACTGTGGTTGATGGTGTTGTAGAGCTCAATGTTGTAGGTCCATTTCTCAATATCGGCCTCTACCGCCTTTTTATCGTCATAATTATTATCAAGTTCAAGTACACGCTGGATAAATCGCTCACGTTTTTCGCCCGGTGCGGTTACTGCCTTGAGCGATTTTTCCAATGCCACCAGAAAGCTGACCATGTCGGCCATGGCCGGGCCGCCATCGATGCGAATCGCTTTGCCCTGGTAATTGACCTGACTGGTGTGACAGGCGGCGCAGGTGTAGCCGATGTAGTCCCTGCCTTGATAAGTATCCTTGACGAAGCCTACCGGCAAACCGTCCGGATTAAAAAACGTCGGCTTTTGCGGGAGATAGCGAAACGCATCCATATTATTAGGATCACGCAATAATGCGGTGGCGCCTGCCTGCTCCAACACCATAAAAAAATCATAGGGAAGCATGCCGGAACCTTGGGTGGTGTTGTAAAACCACAAACTGTCCGCTTCGTCCCAACCCTGATCGAGATAAACCGGCGTTGAATAGCTTTCACCAAAGAGAGCGTTTTCGATGGGCATGGCCCCGCGCTCTGGATCGTTATCCCAATGTTGATAGATCTTGCCTATGATGAGGCTGATCACCATGCTGATGATCACAGCGAGAATGAAACAGAAAATAATCTTGCGGTAACGTTTGACGAGCCGGAAAGCGGCCAGGCTTCCGGCAATCATTTTGATGCTCATACTGAAACCCTTTTTGTATATCCGTTTTCCCAAACCGTCGGTTGGCTGTGGTGCGCAACCGACGCTGAACAATTCGGTGTTCTACAGCACTTTCAGTATAGCGATTAAACTATTTTGCGGTAACGGATAAAGGGTCGGGCAAGAAAAATTTTATTTACGTTGAGTTTGCGCTTTGGTTGTCGCGATCCAGTCTTTTATATTTGCTTCTAACAAGGTCAACGGCATGGCACCGCCTTGCAGTATCTGCTCGTGAAAAAGGCGCAAGTCGAAAGCTGGCCCCAATTCGGTTTGGGCATATGCGCGCAATGCGAGAATTTTTTTCAGCCCCAGCGTATAGGCCGTAGCTTGTCCCGGCTTGACGATGTAACGCTCTATGGATTTGACGATATCCTGCCGCGTGTTGGGGGTGTTCTCCAACAAATACAGAATGGCTTTTTCCCGGCTCCAGCGTTGTGCATGTATGCCAGTGTCTACCACCAGGCGGCTGGCTCGCCAGAGTTCTAATGCCAAGCGACCAAACTCGGCATAGCGGTCTTTATATAAGCCCAGCTCCAGAGGCAATAACTCTGCATACAGTGCCCAGCCCTCCACAAACGCGATGTAACGAACGTGTTGTCGGAACACCGGCAGGTCAGTTTTTTCTTGTGCGATGGCAATCTGCAGATGATGACCCGGTATGCCTTCGTGATACGCCAGCGCCTGCATCTGGTAAATCGGCATAGCGTTCATGTTGTACAAATTGGCGTAATAGACTCCGGGCCGGGAACCCTTGGCGGCGGGGCGGCGATAAAATGCTTTGCCGGCTGTTTTTTCACGGAATGGCTGGACCCGATTAACCAGAAGTTCTGCTTTGGGTTGCGTGATAAATAATGAATCCAGGTGCGCGCGCATCTCCTCGATAATGCGCGTGGCCTCCGTCAGATAATCTGCGCGGCCGACGTCAGTGTTGGGAAAATAAAAACGCGGATCTTCACGCATGAAACGAAAAAAATCCTGCAAGCTACCAGGAAATTTCAGTTGTTGCATGATGTGGCGAATTTCGCCGTGGATGCGTTTCACTTCGTGTAAGCCGAGCGTATGGATTTCGTCGGCGTCTAACGCCGTCGTGGTGTTAAAAGCCAATGCAAAACGGTAATAGTCTTTGCCCTTGGGAAACTTCCATACTCCATCACGCGCATCAGCCTGTTTTTCCAATTGTTGTAACTGGCTGATCAGCCGGCGGTAACCCGGCGCGAAAGAATCTTGCAATGCGCTTGAAGCTTGTTGCAGTAACGTCTTTTCCTGTTCGGCGGGCAAGTTCAGGGCCATGACCTTGTTGCGAAAGTTGCCGAGGATCGGGCTGTCCTCTTTCCCGTTAAACGGCAAACCCTGCAATAAATTTTCGCAGCTGTTGATAACCAATGGAAATACAAACCTCGGTGGCACAACCCCCGCTTGTGCATTTTCTTTGAGTTGCTCGATGACCTGTCCGAGCAACGTGTCCACTGCGTCAATGCGTCGGATATACGCCCGGGCATCGGCGATGTTGTCAATCTTGTGCGAGTTCATCAGCAACGAGGCAATTTCGGTATGGGTACCAAATGTTTGGTTGACCGGATAAAGGTAGTGTCGCCAGGTGTATTGGTCGATTTTTTGTCTCAGAGTCGCTTCCATCAAGTGATAGTTGAAGCGGTTCTCTTGACTCAACCGGCCCAGGTCCAGTTGTTGTAAACGTTGCAGTTGGTTACGCAGTAATGCATCGGTCTGTTGTTGGTAATGCGCGCTGAGATCATCCCATTGGTCGTAATGGGTTTTGAGCCCGAGATAGGTTTGCTTCATCGGGCTGCGTGCCAACGCCTCATCGAAAAACTGCTGAAATAATTTTGCAGCTCGGTCATTTTCGTTTGTGGCATGGGCGCATGGAGCAAATATCAGGAAGATGAACGGAATAACCGTGCACAAGGCGGCGAAGGTTTTGGTGGTGACCGGCATGGGCACGTGTCTCCCGGTTGCGTTCGTCATAAACAGGAATTGTCATCCAACCTTAACACCATCGGCAGTGATTCCGAAGGTGCGAGACCGGCGGGTCGTTCAGCCAAGGTTCATTAAGCCCGTGCCAGAGTCAGCCCTATCGGCACTCATGTATGAAAATATCTGCTAATGTTTTTACTGGCTCTTCCGGAAAACTGGCACTAAATTGTTAATTCATCCTCATTGTGTAAAGAAACTTTACTAATCTGGTTTGCTCCAACCGCCGCTTGTTGCAAACTCCCGTGGTTTTGAGCTGAATGCCCTCACAATGAAAACTTTGCTTAGAATTAGCTTGACAAGGTCGTCGGGGTGGGCTTTCGCTTTTGATATATAGATGGAGTACAATCCGGCGCTTTATTCAATAATAAAGTCTCTGCCTGTGGGCCTCCTGGGCTTGGGCTGTAAGCGGTTAGCACGCTTCCGTGCAGGTAAAGGGTAACGATCACGTTTATGCAAGATAAATTCATTTCTCCCCGGTTGGCACTGGATCAGCGCACAGCTCAGTTCGAGCAGGTGCTGCGTCGTGGTGCCACCCTGCTGGGCAAGGTGCCGCTGGAGCGATGGAAATGGCTCGCCACCTTATTATTGGTGTTGTGGTTGAGTCACAGTCTTGCACGGCTGTTCTGGCTGGTCGCACCGACACCGGATATTCCGGCAGCCACGGCCTCTGCTGTCGCAACACCGGCGGGCCAATCAGCCAGTGATGCCCCGCCCATTGATATCGCTTCGCTGACTGAATCCGAGGTTTTCGGCAAGATGGACGCTGCCGCTGCTCAAGAAGCCGCGGCTACACCGGCACCCTCTGTCATCGAAGATGACGCTGTGGATACCCAGTTAAATCTGGTATTACGCGGCGTGATCGGCAGCAGTGACGACGCGTCAGCCCGCGCCATCATTGCCAATGGTGCCGAAGCAGATGTTTATGCCCCCGGTGATGAATTGCCGGTCGGTCGCGGTGTTACCTTGGCCAAGGTGCTCGATCTGCGGGTTATCCTGAACAACAACGGCCGTTACGAATCGCTTTGGCTATATAAAGACGACCCTAACGCACGCATTGCTGCACCCTATGTACCGCCGGAGCAAAATACGGGGCGTAGCTGGAGTGATGAGAACACAGAATCCGGTGGCCAGCAGCCGCTATTTGTGGACCAGAATCCAGGCTACGACACGCCGTCACCCGATGCCAACCCCGTGGGATCTGCTGACCCCAGCGGTGAAGTGGCGCGTTCCCTGGCGGATGTGGTGGCGATGAGCATCCATCGCGAAGGCGGTCAGGTAGTGGGTTACAAAATCCGCCCGGGTCGCAACGCGGAGCAGTTTTCAGCGCTGGGGCTACAGCCGGACGATATCGTCACAGCCGTAAACGGTGTACCGCTCACCAGCCCTGGTAAAGTCATGGAAATTTATAAAAATATGAGCAATGCAACTTCCGCCAGCCTCGAAATTAAACGCGGTGGTAGCGTCTTGTCTGTCGATGTTGTGCTTCAATAAGTGAGGATGTCCAGTGAACCTTCGTTATAAACCTGCCAAGCTCGCCGCCGTGCTGATCGCATTGTGCTTGGGCTTCAACACGGTCGCCGCAGAGCAAAGTTGGACGGTCAACTTCAATGACACGGATATCCAGCAAGTCATCAAATTTATGGCGGATGCCACGGGCAAAACCATCATCATCGACCCGAAGGTGCGCGGGCCGGTCAAGGTTATCTCTGCCAAGCCGCTCAATAGCGAAGAGCTTTATGATCTGTTTCTTTCCGTGCTGGATGTGCATGGTTACACCGCGATAGAAAGCGGCTCGGTGGTGCGCATTGTTCCCAACCGCGATGCCCGGTCGCTGCCGGTACCGAATGAAACCAATGTGACCGAAGTCGACGATACCTACATCACCCAGGTAATCCAGCTTAAAAATATCAGCGCAGCCAAGGTGCTGCCGACCCTTCGCCCGCTGGTGCCGCAATACGGCCATATCTCCGCTTACGATTCCAGTAACGCCCTGATCATCACCGACACCCGCGCCAACATCATTCGCTTGAACGAGCTGATCGCCAAGATCGACCAATCAGCGGTGATCGGCACCGAGTTAATTGAATTGCGCTACGCCCAGGCGGCGGACATTGTGAATATCATCACCACGCTGGAAAAACCGGACCCGAACCGTGGCACAACAACCTCGCCCGTAGTGCTGGTGGCGGACAAGCGCATCAATGGTGTGATCATCAGTGGCGATGACCTGCAGCGCCAGCGGGTGAAGATGCTGATCGACCAGATGGACCGTCCGCAGACCAAGAACAGCAATATGCGTGTGGTGTACCTTAAATATGCCAAGGCGGAAGAGGTTGCCAAGGTGTTGACTGGAATGGTGCAGAACCTCGCCCAGGCTAAACCGGTAGAAGGCCAGGCGCCCGGCGGTATGGCCGGTATTCAGTTTGATGCAGACACCAACGCGGTATTGATGACAGCCGACAGCGATGTAATGGAGTCTTTGTTGACCGTAGTCGAAAGTCTCGACATCCGTCGCGCCCAGGTGTTGGTCGAAGCGATCATTGTTGAGGTTAGTGAAAACAATGGTAAAGAGTTGGGCATTGAATGGATGTACCGTGACAGCGAGTACGGTTTCGGTAGTTCTGGGCGTGGCGCTGATCGTGGCCTTCTAGGCGGTGTGGCGGGTGCTGCTTTTGAGGGGGGGGATGCAGGCTTGGCTGATCTGGCATCGGGACTGGGTGGTATTGCCGGACAGGTATTTGGTATTGGTCGTTTAGGTACACGCACGGACTTTGCTGCTTTGATTAAGTTGTTGCAGGAAAACAACAAGACCAACATTCTCTCAACCCCAAATCTGTTAACTACAGACAACCACGAAGCCTCAATTTCTGTGGGTCAGGAAGTGCCCTTTGAAACAGGCTCCTATACATCGACTGGCGGTACTACCAATCCCTCAAGCCCCTTTACCACTATTGAACGTAAAGATGTGGGTGTAATGCTCACCGTTACCCCCCATGTAAACGACGGGGACAGTGTGGTGTTGGACATTAGTCAGGAAGTTTCAAGTATTGAAGACACGACCACCCGCGGCATTATTACCAACAAACGTACCATCGAAACTCAGATTCTTGCGGAAAATAGTCAGATCGTCGTATTGGGCGGGTTAATCAGAGACGAGATCCGCACAACCGATCTGAAGGTGCCCATTCTCGGCAGTATTCCTGTCATAGGAAATGCTTTCCGGAGTCAGACGTCAGATGTAGTAAAAACCAACTTGCTTGTTTTTATTCGAGCCACGGTGGTGGAAGACGGCAAAATGATGACCGGTGCCACGGCAGAAAAATACAGCGCTATCCGCGATATGCAGTTAGAGCAACGTCGTAAGGCGGGTATTCTGGTGAATAGCCGTGAAGTTCCAGTGCTGCCAGAGTGGGTTGATGTGGCGACGACACCGGAGCCTGAAGTTAAGGAATCCTTGCCAGCGGAAGTCATCGATTTGCGTTCTAACTCCATCGATCCACCGGCAGGGGAGTAACGACGGTGACGGATGAGCTGGCTACACTCGAAGAACCTCTTGCAGCAGCAACTCTGACCGAGGACGAAGAACAGGCTGCCAGCGCGGCGGCGGCAGAGCGCGCGCGCTTGCCCTTCAGCTTTGCCACGACTCACGGTGTGATGCTTGAGGAGGAAGGCGGTCGCAAGTTGCTCTATCGTCCCGGACTGACGATAGAGGTGTTGCTGGAATTACAGCGTTTTTTAGGCTCTGACTTTGAGATGGAGGAAGTGCCGTCTGAGGATTTCCAGCGACGTTTGACCCGCGAATATCAAAGTGGAGACGGTGCGGCCCAGCGAGCGGCAGAAGACCTGGGTGCTGAATACGATCTTTCGTCTCTGGCGGATGACCTGGCAGATCGCACCGATTTGCTGGCCGGCGATGACGATGCGCCGATCATCCGGTTAATCAATGCCATTCTTTCGCAAGCTGTGCGCGAAGGTGCGTCGGATATTCACCTTGAACCCTTTGAAGATCGCGTATCGGTCCGTTTCCGTATCGACGGTGTATTGACTGAAGTGCTCTCACCCAAACCGGAATTGGCACCGGTACTGGTTTCCCGTCTCAAAGTTATGGCCCGCCTGGATATCGCGGAAAAACGTTTGCCGCAGGACGGCCGTATTACGGTGCGCCTGGCGGGACACGCGGTGGATATCCGGGTATCTACCATTCCTTCGGCATTCGGCGAGCGTATCGTATTGCGTCTGCTCGACCAGGCTGCTGGCCAGCTCAAGCTTGAACAGTTGGCGATGCCCAAGCATGTGCACGATGGGTTGTCACGGGCGCTGCTGAAGCCTCACGGCATTATTCTGGTAACCGGGCCGACCGGTTCTGGTAAGACCACCACCCTCTACGCCGGCTTGAGCCATATTAACAGCCGCAGCCGGAATATCCTTACCATCGAAGACCCTGTGGAATACCTGCTGCCCGGTATCGGCCAGACCCAGGTTAATCCCAAGGTAGAGATGACCTTTGCCCGGGGGCTGCGCGCCATCCTGCGTCAGGACCCGGATGTGGTGATGGTCGGCGAGATTCGTGACGGCGAAACCGCCGAGATTGCGATCCAGGCCAGTTTGACCGGTCACCTTGTGTTATCCACCCTGCACACCAACACCGCGATCGGCGCGGTGATGCGCCTGAAAGACATGGGCGTGGAGCCCTTCCTGCTGGCATCAAGTCTGGAAGTTGTCATGGCCCAGCGTCTGGTGCGGGTGTTATGCGAACACTGTAAGGAGCCTTATACCCCCAGCGAGGCGGAGCGCGATATGCTCAAGTTGCCTGCCAATGCCAGTATCTGGCGCCCGGTTGGCTGCAAGCATTGCAATAGCCAGGGCTATCGCGGACGTAAGGGTATCTATGAATTAATTGAGATTAACGAACGGATACGCCACCTGATTCACGAACAAGCGGGCGAGCAGGAGTTGCTGGCGGAAGCGCGGAAGCACAGCCCATCCATGAGTGATGATGGCCGCAATTGTGTGCTCAAAGGTATCACCAGCATTGAAGAAGTGCTGCGGGTAACGACGCAGCTGTAAAAACTGGCAAATAAAACAACGGGGATTCACGTTAAGGCATGGGTGCATACAGTTACCGCGCATTGAACGAGACGGGTAAGGCCGTCAAAGGCATCCTGGAGGGCGATTCCGAACGCCAGGTCCGGAGCCAGTTGCGCGCGAAAAAACTCAAGCCGCTGGAAGTCATTAATGTCACCGGTAAGGCCGTTAAAGCGGGCGAAGACACCAGCTTTTCCGGCATGCGTAGCCGCTGGGGAAAACGTCTAAACACGCGTGAACTTAGCCTGATTACCCGTCAATTGGCCTCACTGGTGCGCTCCGGTCTGCCGCTGGATGAAGCCTTGCATGCTACCGCGCGCCAGCAGAACAAGCAGAACATCAAACAGATCCTGCTCCAGGTCAGGACCAAGGTTCTTGAGGGCTTCAGTCTGGCACAGGCGCTGGGTGAAAATCCGGCGGCGTTTAATGAGATGTACCGTGCCCTGGTGCGTGCAGGTGAAAGTTCCGGTTATCTCGGGCCGGTATTGGAGCGGCTTGCGGACTACACCCAGACCAGCCAACAGGTACAGCAGCGTCTGAAGATGGCGATGATCTACCCGGTGGTGCTGTTGGTTATCAGCCTGTCGGTGATCGGGGCCTTGATGGCCTTTGTTGTGCCCAAGCTGGTGGGTATCTTTGCTCACAGTCAGCGCGATCTGCCGCCCTTGACCCAGGCATTGATCGCCACCAGTGACTTTGTGGTCAATTACGGTATTTATTGTATTTTTGCCTTGATCGGGATCGTGTTTGGTATCAAGCGGCTCTTGCGCAACGAAAACCGTCTACGCACCTGGCACAGCTGGCAATTACGTTTACCCGTGATCGGCAATCTCGTGCGGCAGATCAACAGTGCCCGGTTTGCCGC
>CAMPIG010000126.1 GCA_946886255.1 uncultured Cellvibrio sp.
CGCGCTCGTCAAAGCCCACAAACTGCACAAGGAAACCGGTGCGCTCGATTAACAGATGTGAGGATACCTTAAGCTCAGCAATGGTGGTGAAATACGGATGCTGCGCCGGGTCCAAATTGTTGCAGAAAAATGCTTCAACACATCCGGTACCAAACTGACCCGGGGGCAAACTGATGTTATGGATCACCAGCAAACTGATGGCCACACCGGACGGGCGTTGATTGAAATTTGGCGACGGACAATGCCGCACGCCCTGCAACCAGCCATTAAGAAGAGTGTGTGCCAAAAGAAGAGTCCGCCTGCAATTGCTCTCGGGAGGCGACATGATACATGGGAGGGCAAGAAAGAGGCTACCAAGGGTAGTGAGAGAAACTCACCGAAACGGATGGGCCGTTCCGGTGAGCAAGGAGAACATTAATTAGCGGGACGCCCCTGGCGCAGATTACCGATAACCGCCTCCAGCGCGCGATCAAACAACATGCCATCATCCAGCACACGCAAGCGACCAGACTTCATGGCCAACGCCAGACTGTTGCGGGTTTCCTCTGCCACCTTCATACCGGAGCGGTTGACGAAGATGTATTTGCCAGTGGGACGGATAATCGCTGCCAACCGACAACGGAATTTCTGACCGCCGTCACCCGCCATCTCGAACCAGCTGCCTTGGGTAATGTTGGCCACCAGAGATAAATGCTGATCACCTTCCGGCAATTGCTCTTCAGCATCCTGTGACATCACCACAAAAGGTTGAGCGGCGTTGACGGTTTCAGCCACGGTAGGACTGACCACTTCAGCTTTTGTTGTTTCTGCGCGCGGCGCATCAGCTGCTGGCACAGGTGCTTTCACCGCAACCTCTTCCTGCGGCGCAACAATAGGCTGTTCAACTGCGGGAATGACCTTGGCTGCCGGCTCTTCAGCAACCGGTTGGTTTGCAGCCACTTTATCGGGTGATGCAACCGTAGCAGGCTTGGCCGGGGATTCTGTTTTTACAACCGGAGCCTGCATTTTCGGTGCTGGAGCGGGGGCCGAAGACGTTTTAGATGTCGGTGCCGTCGGTACAGCCACCGGCACGGCTTCACCACGCAAACGAGCAAGATGCAGACCTTCCAGTTGTTTGAATAAATGCGTGGCATCAAAGGGATTATAAGAAATACTTTCCAGCCCTTGCCGCAACTGTTGCAGCAGTACCGGAACCAGCTTCAACAGACGCTGACGGTTATCTTTGTCCATGGGCACACACAGGCTCCATACCAATTGCTGTGCAGTGCTGATCTTGGCTTGCCATTCTTCGCTGTCGGTGCCGTTTTTCAGGCACGTAATAAACATCACATTGGCCCAGGCATCGCGCAACAATTTGAGTGCAGCAGCGGGCAGATTCTGTTTACCGATAATCGCATTGAGTGCTGTGTCCACATCAGCACGGGCACGTTCAGATTTGGCTTTACCATCTTCCGCATCGATAGTGCGCTGCTCAAGAATCTGGGCACGACGTTTTTCTTTATCAAGATAAGCGCGGAAATCATTCAGCAAACTGTTAAAGATGGACATGTCAGCTTCAAAATCTGACAGCACGCTTTGCACCACCTCTTCCATCTTGCTGAACAGGTTGTCTTTGCGTTGATTTTCTTCGCTGCTTTCCTGCCAACCAAGCGCCGCTGTCGCCAGCTCATTCAGCAAACGGCGAGCCGGGTGACCGCCTTTACTGAAGAATGACTTGTCGGCGATGGCGACCTTGATCATGGGAATTTGTAAACGGCCCAGGAGGACCTTCATGGGCGCGGCCAGATTGCGGTCATCCAGGATGAATTCGAACATCATGCTGACCAGGTTGATCACGTCGTCATCAACCTGATTGATGTTTTGCGATTTTTGCTCTGGACCTTTCAGCAGATCTTTAAGCATTTCCCGTACATTCACGGGCGCCGCATTGGAATAATTTGCACCGCTGGAATAGGCCATACTGCGCTGCTGTGCCTGGGACAAGATATTGATCAACTCCTGGCTGGCCAGCTCTTCACCGGTAGGACGCGGCGCGGGTGCAGCATTACGAGAGCCCAACAGGTCACGCAAGGTGTGCAATACCTGGTTGGTTTGCTCGTCGTAACCTGCTCCGCCGGCATAATTGCCCTGCCCTGACTGAGCAGCATTGCCAGGGGCCGCACTGGCTCCAGCCCCGTAGGGATTTTCCGGCGCGGTTATAGCGGGTTTTTTAGGTTTGTTGCCCTGCTTCAACGACGGCAGGATATTCGCTTCGATCAGTTGCTGGTTAAGCGCCTGGAACAATCCGCCCAGTTTGGCCATTACCAGATTATCGAAGAGTTTGAACAGCACCAGCTTCGCCTTGACATCGATGCGTACAGACTTGGTCGCATCGGTAAAGGCGTTGCAGATGACATCCACCCCCAAGGGATTATTCTTTTGGTACACCTTGACCGGCACCAGATGGTCAATGCGCAAGGTCAGGTGTTGAATCGCTTCGGCAAACTGATCGTTCGCCTTGTTGACCATACCCTCGGTGGCCACCATTTCTTCCAGCTCATCGTTTTTAACCAATGACAGCTCATCGAGAGAGAATTCTTTTTCTTCAGCGCGGGATTGATCGCGATAGGCATAGGGATCAAGCAACTGCGCAAAACCGACATCAATACTGCGGAAGAAAGCCGCTTCAATCGCGCGGCGGCGGATACGCACTTCGCGCATAGAATCAAAATAAAGATTTTGTTCGTGGTTATTAGTCGCTTTGTCGGCCAATTCAAACAAGGCATCATCGGCCCGATCAAACAATTCGCGCAACATCACCTGCAATTGCTGGCGCGCTTTATCGCGCAACGCGTGCATGGAAGCCGGCAGGCGCGTTAACGCCACATGCGGCGCTGCATTGCGCTCGGGATTCAACTGCACAACCTTGTTTTGATCAGATTTGATGGACTCGGACATGGCGGAATTACCATTGAAGAAAGACTGCTGTGGTTGAAGTATAACCAAGCCTAAAACCCATCCCAGAAGCAAATTGTAATATCGAGAGCCATATCACATTAAGTGATAACCGGCAATTTTTCTTATATATGTTTGCCCACAAATAAAGGAAAAATATAGAAAACAAGCATAAAAACCGGTTTTATTTTGAACAGCAATCCATTTTTTATACCTTTTGGACCTATGGAGGATTTTGAAAAGTACGCCATTATTGATGTACCTTTAGCCATCTGACGCTTAAAAAAACATAGAGAAAATGGCCAGTTAATATTTCCTCAGAATGCCACCATACATATGCTTCGGTTATTTGGGTTTCCTATCTTCGGCTTAATAAAGGTAAGCTAGCAAACCTCTGAAAATTGATGCCTTTCGAAGTTGCTCACCTGCCACACTGGAATGACTTTTTATGCTTAACCATATCGCCGATAAAATTCCTCATCTGCAACGCGACATCGTCACCGCCGTATTACACGCACTCAACGAAGATATCGGCACCGGCGACATCACGGCACAGTTGATCCCCGCTGACCAGATTGCCCAAGCCAGTGTCATCACCCGCGAAGATGCCGTGTTCTGCGGACAAGCCTGGGTAGAAGAAGTGTTTCGCCAGATCGATCCGTTTGTACGGATCAACTGGCATGTAAAAGACGGTGAGCAAGCCAAAGCCAACAGCTCGCTATTTCACCTGGAAGGCAAAGCGCGCAGCCTCCTAACCGGCGAACGCGCCGCACTCAACTTCGTGCAGACACTCTCCGGCACCGCCACCATCAGCCACCACTACGCACAGTTGATCGCGCATACCCCGGTGAAATTGCTCGACACCCGTAAAACCATCCCCGGCCTGCGCACCGCCCAAAAATATGCCGTCGTCTGCGGCGGCTGTCACAACCACCGCATCGGCCTCTACGATGCTTTTCTCATCAAGGAGAACCACATAGCCGCCTGCGGCAGCATAGCCAACGCCGTGACCAGCGCCCACCAAATCGCCCCAGGCAAACCGGTAGAAGTAGAAGTGGAAACCCTGGAAGAACTCCAGCAGGCCCTCACCGCCGGAGCGGACATCATCATGCTGGATAATTTTTCGGTGGAAGATATGATTACCGCGGTGAAGATGAATAACGGCAAAGCCAAATTGGAAGCGTCAGGCAATGTCACGGAAGAAACGTTACCGGTGATTGCAGAGACGGGCGTGGATTTTATTTCGATTGGAGCGCTGACCAAACACTGCCGCGCAATAGATTTATCTATGCGTATTACTGGTTTATAAAATCTGACCGTAGGTCGGCTTAGCAGCGAAGTTGTGTAAGCCGACGACTTAACTCATCAATCACGCTGTCAGTGCAACATGATAACAACATCAGGGGCAGGAGCTTCATTGAAAGCGATGAGAGGATGTTGTGTAAGCAGCAGCTAAAGCTAACGTTCTGATGTTTTGTCTGCCCGAGGCTTCAGATAGGGTCTGACTAGCCCAAGTTCGCGACGCCACAAAACCGCATCAATGAAGTAATGATGAATATTTATCAATAGTATAAATCCAACCAAGTAAAAATGAGGCATTTCAAGCCCTAGAGGTGCGCCGATGGCGTTGTCCAAAAATTTCGGAACGATTTCAAACCCCAGCGCCGCCAATAAGAATGCGGTTCCCCACCAATACAAAAGAGCATTTTTTGTTGCTGAATCAGCATGATGCAACTTTTCATAATTATTCGCCACGTTTCCAGCAAACAACAAATACTGTAGCGAATGGAAGAGAGGGATAATCGCTAAAAATTGTGGATGTCTAAGAGCAGGTAGCAACCATAGGTACTGCACGTACACACCCATCAAACCATTGGCGTTATCTTTAATTCCTCTTTTATACCTATATAAAAAAACGCCTGTTATGGGCAAAAAACTGACAACCGCAAGCACTCCAAATACTTTGGGTAACACCAGAGGAATTTCTGGCACTGCATATTTCAATCCCCAAAATTCTTTGATTACACCACCATCAGAAAAAATATTAACGAACGAGCCCAACCACAGCATATATAAGGACCATTTAATGATTCGCCTCTCCTGCACAGAGAAAAATTTGCGATCATTAGCGGCGTATACCATGAGTATACCGAAGCCTTGCCTTACATAATGCCATCCAACTAAAAAGAACATTGCGTACAACGCCCCTACCAAATAGGATGTTTTTGCAAAAACACCTGCTCCACCCCATAAAAAAAGGACTAGTAGAGGGATGATAAAAGCAACAAAAAATAGCGGAATCTCCCGGAAAATACGTCTACGGGCTAAACGATAGAAAAGCAAATAGCTGAGTAAGAAATGTGGACCATTTATAAATAGGGCCATGATGATCGCGAAGCTAAACATATCAAATGCAGATATGTAATCACCGAATATTAAGAAGGCTATAAAAGCCAGAATTGAAAGCCCACCAATTATTAAAATATCCCCCCATGTGCTTATAAAATTCGTATTCACGGTTGGATTTCTCATTGCACGCAGTCTCTATCTTCCTACGACGGGCAAATATTTCTCTTGCATGGGAGTGTTGCCACCCGCCACTACTCTAAAATTTGAAACCCCGGTAGTGGCACTATATATAGGCTCAAGCAGATAAGTCTTACCTCTGATCAAATTCGAGACTTCAGGACTATTGGACATAGCCACCTCAAGCACACCATTATTGAGAATGGTGACTGAGCCAACATTCCCCGACGCGTAACTCTCAGGACTCAAAGAGACACCCGAGTAATCAGCTAGATCATTAGGTGTTGCGGGCAAGTAGGAATGACGTGATGTATATTCATTTACAGTTACCTGCAGCAAACGAACCGACCCCAAAGAATTTGTGGATTCAGTCCTGGCAACGTAGTCTCGATATTGTGGAATAGCTACAGCTGCCAGCACCCCGATAATGGCAATGACTATCATCAGCTCAATGAGAGTAAAACCTTTACTTTTCATCATTATGACCACTCAAATCAAGTTTAAAAAAAAGGAGCATAGGGACGTACTATGCTCCTTCGTTTCTACTGGCAATTACTAACAAGCCAGAGGAGTGTCTCTTAAATCAATTACGGTGTAGCTGGCGTTGCAGCACTATAATCACCTTGTACTTTTGGCAGGTATTTAGCATCAATACTACCCACAGCCGAATCCCAAACCACTACTCCATTAGTGTTGGAAGTAGGAGTCAAAGTATATGTTGTACCAGCGATAGATGCTGGTACCCCATCGGCAGCTGTCTTTAAGGTCACTGTAAGAACACCGTTAGCGCCAATCGAAATAGATGCAACGTTTCCTGCTGCATGCTCTGTTGCAGTCGTTGAGATACCAGTATATGCATTTAATGCAGCAGCATCAGCCGGTAAAGCAGCATAGCGAGCAGCATACTCACTAACCGCCAACTGCAAAGGTCTGGCAGCTGACAAGGAGTTAGTGGCTTCTGTACGAACTACATAATCACGGTATTGAGGAATAGCGACAGCAGCCAAAATACCAATAATCGCGATAACGATCATCAGTTCGATCAATGTAAAACCTTTTTGAACATTCTTCATATGGTATCTCCAGGTTATGTAACGGGGTTGAATCACCATACTCACTGTGCAAGTGGTGTGCCACCAAATGTAGATTTAGATATGCTGCCCCTGCTCTGCCTTTGTAGCGCCTTGAAACCTAGCGTAATCATCCAACAACCTTACAACCGTGACACAGAACGCCCAGTAGTGACAATAAATGTCACCCAAGCCTTCGGTTCATATTCTCTGCAAATAGTTTAATATCTTCTACACTTCGTTAATTATGATAAGTGCTATGGTTTAGCTCGAATCATCATGTAAAGATCAGGAAAAGCAAACCAATGAACAATCCAGCCCCAACCCTTAGCGGCTTAGCTCGGCGCTTGGTAACAGACGGCTTAATAGACCAGGAAATAGCACGCAAGGCCTTTACACAGGCCACGAAGGAAAGGATACCGTTCGTACAGCATCTGGTTCATAACGCCCTGCTTGATGCGCGCACTATCGCGCGCGTGGCCTCAGATGAATTTGGTACACCTCTTTTTGATCTTGATGCCCTTAATAAAGAGTCTATTCCCACAAACCTAGTAGACCAAAAGCTCATTAGGAAACACCACACACTACCACTATCCAGGAGAGGGAACCGTCTATTTGTGGCCGTTGCTGATCCAACTGACCTCCATGCCCTTGATGAGATAAAATTTAATACCGGTATTAACACAGAAGGAATTCTCGTCGAGGCAGACAAACTGGCGTTAGCCATAGAGAAGTTTCTTAATGCACAGGAAGAAACGATTGGTGATGCGCTCGGGGGGTTAGACGGAGATGACCTGGACGCACTTGATATCCAGGCAGTTGATGATCAAAGTCAGAGTGATGATAAAGGAACATCTGAGGCAGATGAGGCTCCCATTGTCAGGTTTGTCAATAAAGTGCTTCTAGATGCGATTAAAGGAGGTGCTTCTGATATTCACTTTGAGCCCTACGAAAAAGCTTACCGAGTAAGATTTAGAACAGATGGAATCTTAAATGAAGTAGCCCGCCCTCCTGTAAACTTGTCGACGCGCCTCGCTGCCCGCTTGAAAGTTATGTCACAAATGGACATATCTGAGCGCCGCGTACCTCAGGATGGCCGCATAAAGATGAAAATTTCAAAAAGCCGGGCCATTGATTTTCGAGTGAATACATTACCAACTCTCTTTGGAGAGAAGGTTGTACTCCGAATCCTCGATCCAGGTGCAGCCAAATTAGGTATTGATGCATTGGGATATGAGGACAATCAAAAAAAATTATATATGGATGCGCTTGCCCAATCTCAGGGGATGATATTGGTTACCGGACCTACAGGTAGCGGTAAAACGGTATCGCTTTATACCGGCTTAAACATTCTCAATACTTCTGAAACTAACATTTCCACAGCAGAAGATCCTGTGGAAATAAATCTGGAAGGTATTAATCAAGTTCAAATGAATACCCGTGTAGGGTTAACCTTTGCCGAAGCGCTACGCTCATTCCTTCGGCAAGACCCGGATGTGATTATGGTGGGAGAGATTCGTGACTTGGAGACAGCCGAAATTGCAATCAAAGCGGCCCAAACCGGCCACTTGGTTCTATCAACATTGCATACTAACAGTGCGCCAGAAACACTGACCCGACTCCTTAACATGGGCGTTCCTGCTTTTAACGTTGCAACCAGCGTTAGCTTGATTATTGCTCAGCGCTTGGCACGCAGGCTTTGCTCCCACTGCAAGCGACCAGCTACCGATATCCCTGAGGAAATTCTTAAAGAAGAGGGCTTCGAAGAAATCGGTATACCTCGCTCGGAGTTTCAGCTTTTCCATCCTACAGGTTGCAGCCAATGCAATAAGGGTTACAAAGGTAGGGTGGGGGTTTATGAAGTAGTTCGCATCACCCCCACCATCGCGAACCTTATAATGGAAGGTGGAAATTCTTTGCAAATAGCAAAAGCCGCTAAAGAAGCCGGATTCAATAATCTACGTATATCTGCCCTACGCAAAGTCGCTATGGGGCTCACCAGTCTCGAAGAAGCCAACCGAGTAACCAAGGATTAAACCTATGGCAACCGTAACCGCTCAAAAAACAAAAAGAGTTACTGGTGGCAAATCAGTAACTCCCAAAACTACCGTATCTAATATTTACGTATATAAAGGAACGGACCGAAAAGGTAACAAGATTCAAGGAGAGATTAACGGCATTAGTCCGGCTGTTGTTAAGGCTCAGCTTCTTAAACAAGGAATCTCGGCAAAGTCTGTTAGCCGAAAACCGAAACCCCTCTTCACAGGGAAAAAAGCCATAAAACCTGCTGACATTGCTATTTTTTCTCGGCAAATGGCAACAATGATGAAAGCAGGGGTTCCTTTGGTCCAAGCATTCGAAATTGTTGCAGACGGGCTGGAAAACCCATCAATGCGAGAATTGGTTTTAAATATTCGTGACGAGGTGGCTTCAGGAAGCGGATTCGCTCCATCATTGCGCAAGCATCCGAAATATTTTGATGAGCTATTCTGTAATTTGGTAGAGGCTGGAGAGCAAGCTGGCGCCTTGGAGACCATGTTAGATAGGATAGCCACATACAAAGAAAAAACAGAGGCCCTGAAGGCAAAGATTAAAAAAGCGATGACTTATCCAATTTCGGTAATCGTTGTCGCAATCATCGTTACTGGTATTTTGCTAGTCAAGGTTGTGCCCGAATTCGCCCAAACATTTAGCAGCTTTGGAGCTGAATTGCCTGCTTTTACATTGTTTGTTCTTCACCTATCCGATCTAGCCCAGAATTGGTGGTTCGTCATTCTGATTGGTTTAATAGCAAGTGTCTTCATATTCAAAGAAGCTATTCGCAGATCCGAAGCATTCGCTTATTTTGTTGATAAATATATGCTGAAAGCGCCTGTTGTAGGGGATATTTTGTATTTATCGGTCATGGCCCGCTTTGCGAGAACTTTATCGACCACTTTCGCTGCCGGGGTGCCACTGATAGATGCTTTAACATCTGTGGCCGGAGCTGCAGGCAATAAAGTTTACAGCAAGCTGATTATCCAAGTGCGTGAAGATGTATCAACGGGTATACAGTTAAATACCGCATTAAGAAGTAAAGGATTATTTCCTACCCTTCTAGTCCAAATGGCAGCAATAGGCGAAGAATCCGGCGCTTTAGATGAAATGTTAGACAAAGTTGCGACATATTATGAAGAAGCGGTAGACAATAAAGTGGATACACTCACATCATTACTTGAACCCATCATCATGTCAGTTCTGGGTGTACTGGTGGGTGGATTACTGATCGCCATGTATCTGCCAATATTCCAGATTGGTAACGTGGTCGGCTAAATAAGCATGTCAAATCTTTTTGAATATCTATTAAATAGTTTTTTGATTTCTATAATCAGTATCTTCGTGCTTGGCTTACTCGTTGGCAGCTTCCTAAACGTCGTCATCTACCGCCTCCCGAAAATGATGGAGGCGGAATGGCGGCAGCAGTGTACGGAGTTGCTGGATAACGGCGATGCCGCCGCTGCAGAAAACTCTACCCAGTTCAACCTCGCCTTCCCCTCTTCCCACTGCCCCGTGTGCAATCACAATATTCGTGCCTGGGAAAACATCCCTGTTATCAGCTATCTATTCTTACGCGGTAAATGCTCGGCTTGTAAAACGCCGATTTCTTTGCGTTATCCAATCATCGAATTGGTTACCGGCATCTTGTCGGCGGTGGTGATTTACTTCTTCGGTTTGAGTTATTTGGGGTTGGCAGCGCTGGTATTTACCTGGTGCCTGATTGCGCTGACCATGATTGATGTTGATACCCAATTATTGCCGGACGATATTACTTTGCCACTCTTGTGGCTGGGCTTGATCGTCAACAGTTTTGGATTGGTTGTGCCATTGCAGGATGCTGTTTGGGGTGCGATTGCGGGTTATCTGTCTTTGTGGTCGGTGTATTGGCTGTTTAAGTTGGTAACCGGTAAGGAGGGCATGGGTTATGGGGATTTTAAATTACTGGGCGCGCTCGGGGCGTGGATGGGTTGGCAAATGTTGCCGCAGGTTATCCTGCTATCGTCCTTTGTGGGGGCCGTGTTGGGCATTGTTATGATTGTGTTGCGAGGGCGTGACAAAAACATTCCGATTCCTTTTGGGCCTTATCTGGCGATTGCTGGCTGGATTGCGTTTTTGTGGGGTGATTATATTAATCGCACCTATCT
>CAMPIG010000127.1 GCA_946886255.1 uncultured Cellvibrio sp.
CTTTCAAGGAGCACAGCCAATAACAGATACTGGCTGGCGGCCATGAGCAGGATAAGATCGTGCGCATTAAACAATAGCGATTCGGGAGACAAGGTATTCAACGTGGTAGCATCGTTAGTGATTATGTCGGGTGAGTATAAACTACCGCGACAATGCCTGCCATTTTCGGTTATATACCCAACAGGGTTTGCGGCACCGAATCGTAGCGGTAACTTTATTTTTGAGGGCTACTGGACAGCGGTTTGGGCCTCTCTATAATAACGCGATTCCAACCCACCCCCCGGTCGTATATGAAGCTGATCAGTTTCGATGCCCTGCGAACCTTAAAATTTCCATCGCACACCTATATCAAACCCGAACTTTTTTTTCGCCACAAAGAAGATATTCAGTCGGCAGACTGGGTGTTATTTCCAGATTATTGGCAACTCAACCCGTTGGTATACGGACTTAAAGCGCGCATCTTTCCCAGCTTGCCCAGCTACCTCATCGGACACAACAAGATTGAGATGACCCGCGTCTTCGAAACCCTGGTGCCCAACCATGCTCCTTTCACATTGATTCACGGCAACACCCCCGATAAAGCCAATGATATTTGGGATGCGATGCCGTTGCCCTTTGTGGCCAAAATCCCCAAGGCCAGCATGGGCGAAGGTGTGTTCCTCATTGAGAGCCGCGCCGACTGGAATGTTTACTGTAAAAAAACCGACGTGCTTTACGCGCAGGAATATCTGCCGATAGATCGCGACCTGCGGCTCGTTGTGATCGGTGACAAGGTCGTTGGCGGTTACTGGCGAATCCAGTCGGACAATGGTTTTCACAATAATATCGCCCGGGGTGGCACGATGATGCCAGGCTTTATCCCGCCGGCAGCAATTGCGTTGGTAGAGTCAGTCGCGCGTACATTGGGTGTTGATCACGCTGGTTTTGATGTGGCGATGGTGGGCGAACATCCTTATCTGTTCGAATTCAATCGCATCTTTGGTACGCAGGGTGTTGAGCAATTGATCGGCGATTTAACGCCGATAATCATCAGTTATCTTGAGCGGAAACTGGATGAGTTTGATCCCACGACGCCGAAGCGGCCGAAAGGTCCAAAGAGTCCGAAAACCGGTCTGCGCAATCGTCCAATGCGCGTGAGGAAGGTGGCTTAATCGGTCAATGATTTGATCTTGCCGCCTTCCAGATCCAGCAGAAAATGGTCGCTGGGTGCATCTCCGGTAAACTGCAATATAATCTGTAAAATTTTCTGTAAACGATCACGGTAGTGATAATACACATTGCTATTTTTATCTGGACGATTACCCGCCTTCGTCAGTTGCTGCGCGAGTAATTGATAGTGTTGTAAGCGGTCCGCACTGATATCCCTCAGGGCAAGCTGGTCTGCATTAAATAACCGATAAAAATCGAGGCTGATATCTTGCCCATTCCACTGCTTAAAATCTTCCAGTAAAAAACCTTGTTGTTGTGCCAACCTGGTCGCTTTGCGATGCGCTTGAATCCAGGGGTTATCTAGAGCGCTTGATCCGGATGTCGAATGATTTTTTACTAAGATCCAATGCTTTAATTCTTCAAGATCAGGCTCATCGCTAAGTTGTGACAATATTAACAAGTCTTTACCGGACAACATGCTGAGTAGTTCACGAACATCCTTTGGCCATTCCTGAGGTAGAAATCGTAGACGTGATAATTCACGCAAATGCCACGCCGTAAATTCGTAGTAATCTTCGGATTGCAATATTTCCTTATCCCAAATATACGAGGCTTTAATGCTTTTCAAATAATTCCATTCAGCCTGGTAGTGTGGAAACAATTCATTAAATCGCGGTACCTCTACCAATACTACAGTCTCTACTTCAATTTTCTGGTTTTTATGGAGCGTAAGAACTTTATACGCCGGCACATAAGCCGCTAACGAGGGTGCCTGGATATTAAACAAAGTATTGCCGTTATCGCTTTGGATAATGCCGGTATCGTTGATGTGCATGTGGCCTGCGACATGAATTTTTAAGCCCGTATCTGCAAGCAATTTGCTGGTGCTGTTGTCTGGTTTGCGCGCAAGCTGCAGCTTGTCTTCTCCCAGAACCTGTGCGATGTCATTTGCGGCACCGTCATAAAACTCCTGCATAGGAAAATGCGAAAATGCCAGTAATGTTTTGTGTTGGATGTCTGCACGATTAACGATGCTTTTAATCCACGGGATAATGTGCGATTTGTGTGAAATAACCTTGTTGTAACCCGCACTGCCGGAACTATTGAAGCTAATAGCGTTGGCTGCATCGCCGTTGCTGCCCTGATTCGGTTGATACACATTGGCATCAATAGCCAGCAACCAGACGCCGGGCGTGGGTTCAACCAGGTAGCTGCTATCCGGTATTGAATAACAATCCGTGTAACCTTGCTGTTTATACTTTCCGCCAGTTCCCTGATGACAAATTTCATATTGCCGTAACGCGAAGTTAGCCTGACGGTGTGCGATTGCGTAATCGTAATCCGCATAAGCGTAATTGCTGTAAGGTGTTTCGAAATAAACATAGTCTGGCTTCGGATAGAAGCCATGCTCGTCTAGCAGGTTCATGATGGGTTCATAACCCCATTCCATAACGTCATCGGAACAGATAAGAGCGTGGGCGTCGGACTTTTGGGCCCGCGTGGTGCAGGCCGGGTGTTGATGACTAAAAATAGGCTGCTCTTTGCCTTGCTCACCCAGATAATCCCACTTACCCGCCGGGTGAGAAAAAGGCCGGGTAGGGTCGTGATTGCCGGGAGCGGAAAAAAACTCCAAGCCATACTCACGGTGATAGTGATCAAGGATTTTCTTTAGTCCGCGAATGTGTAACGGCTGACCGTCATCACTGAAATCGCCTGGCAGCGCCACATATTTAATTTTTCTTTCGACGATGTCGTCCAGTGCAGCCAACAGCGCAAAATAATTCTCGTTAAACAGCCGGGTTGAATTTAGTTGGGCACTCATGGAACGTATGGTGGCTAATTTTTTTCCATCAGGAGTTTCGGTGGGCAATCCCATAAATGCCTGATCTGCGAAGTCTCCATAAATATCATGGAAATGGATGTCCGGCATAAATGCAATGAACACCTTCTCATTTGATGTTGTTGTTGATGGTGTTGCGGTGCAACCGAGGATAATCGGGCACAAAAAAAACAATAAACCAAACGCAGGTTTCATGAGTTGCCTAAACCTTCTGAAAATTTTAATAGGCTAAAAAATTGATACGAGAAAAATCCGGCAGAGAATAAAAAATGGGTGCCTTGTGGCACCCGAAGCTATGCTATCAATAACTAAACCCGCTAATCGGAGCGAGGCGAGCAGGACATGCGGAAGCGACTGCTTCAAAGATGATGTGCTGCAAGAGGCGTTGCGCACGTCATACCGAATCTCAGGCGTCGGGACATAGTTTATGGCGCCAAGGTGACAAATTTGTTACGAGTGCGTCTTGCCATGCCGGGGGTGGCGCGACGTTTAAGTAATCTTTTCGCATTGGCGCCTTTATTTAGCTATGTGAGGCGGCAAACGTAAGCAAAATACATTCTTAAAACGCGACGTAAATCACTGGATTTTGTACAGTGCCGTTCTATTGTTGAGGCGTTTGTCTTCATATTCAGCCAGGCAACAGGAGGTTATCATGCGCACCAGTTCAGGTTTTCTTGCAATAGTAAAAAAACTATTTTTTGCTATCCCGCTCGGCTTGTTTGTTTCACTTCCTGCTTATGCGGTGGTGATTAATTTTGATGATCTGACGTTAGTTCCCAGTGATCCCGAATTCCCTTGCTTTTGCGATTATCCGCTGACGAATGAATACGCGTCTCAAGGCCTGGTCATTGATGGTGGCTTTTTGGCGGAATATTGGGAGGGAGATGAAAATGTCGTGTCTGGTCCAAATTATTTGTTGGGAAGCAATTATTTACGCCTCAGTTTTGTAGGAACCCTGCCCACCTTCGTCAGTATGATTGTCAGTGCTGCGCACGAAGAGGCTATCTTTTTTGATATCTTCGGAGCGGGTGGTCTGATTGACGAGCAACAAACCAGCGGTTATGCGGGGCCATACAATGATACGCCCTACACGCCTAATCAGTTGATGACCTTTACGTCGACAGAGGGTATTTCTTCTATCGTTATTGAAGGCTTTTATAACCTGCGGACCTCGGCCATGATTGATGATGTGAACTATGAATACACCAATGTGCCGGCACCTTCATCTTTGGTATTACTCGGTTTGGGGTTGCTGGGTTTAGCGTTGTGTAGACGCGGCAATGCAGTCAGTAATATAGCGAGAAAGCGCTAATCAACAACATGAATCAGCGGCGCGGCCGCAGCTTGCAGATTATGTTTCCATAGTGCCGCGCCCACGTTGTTTGCTAACGTCAGGTAGGCTTTTGTTAACGAGCCTGTCGGATCTTTGATAACCGTAGGTGTGCCAGCGTCGATATCTTCCCGTACCTTGCGATGCAAGGGTAACGAGCCTAGCAGGCTTACCTGGTAATCCTTAGCCAGTTGTTGAGCGCCACCTTCACCAAAGATGGATTCGGCATGGCCACAATTAGCACAAATGTGGGTCGCCATATTTTCCACAATCCCCAGTACCGGGACATTCACTTTATTAAACATCTCCACACCTTTGCGCGCATCAATCAATGCCATTTCCTGTGGCGTGGTGACCACCACAGCTGCAGATATATTGATCTTTTGTGCGAGTGATATATGGATGTCGCCGGTACCCGGCGGCATATCAATGATCAGGTAATCCAGCTCACCCCAGCAGGTCATCTCTAATAACTGTTGCAGTGCGCGTACGGCCATGGGCCCACGCCAGATCATCGGTGCTTTTTCCTGCGAGAGGTACGCTACGGACATGGATTTCAATCCATATTTCTGTATGGGCTCAATCGTTTTTTCATCCACAAGTACGGGTTTGCTATCAGCTGCTATGCCGAACATGGTGCGCATGCTGGGGCCATAAATATCGGCGTCGAGTATGCCGACCTTTGCACCTTCCGCTTGCAGGGCGAGTGCCAGGTTAATGGCGGTAGTGGATTTACCGACGCCGCCTTTGCCGGAAGCCACCATGACAATATTTTTTACTGCCGCCATGTGTCCCTGACGTGTGATGGACGGAGATGCATAGACATCAGAGTTAATGCGGACGTTAATCCCGGGTAATCCGGCATCTTCCAATTGACTGGCTAAAGCCATAGCAAGTAGGTGATGCTGTGAGTTGGCTTTAAATCCCAGGGTGATGGAAATATCAATGCTGTTTTCATGGATATCAATCGCCGAGATCGCCTTGAGCGCTACGTAGTTCTCCGCTAGCCACGGCAATTGAAGAGTTTGCAAGGCTGCTATAACCGATACTTCGGTAAATTTTCGTGCTTTTTGCGCAATCATCTTTCACCGTCCGTTAACTAACCAAGAGAATAGAAACACCGGCAATAAAACAGGTATTGAGAAACAATAAAATAAACGTGTTTTTACCCACCTGCCACAACTCCACCAAATTGGTTTTTGCGCCCAGCGCCGCCATCGCAATCCATAAGCACACTTGCGATAAATCGCTCGCTGCATTGATCGCTTGCGCAGGGAAGATATGCAAGTTGGCGAGTACAACAAATCCCACAAACGCAATCAGGAAGGGAGGCAGGATACGTTTAAACCGGCTTTGACCGGCTGTACGTGAGCGGCATAAAAAAGCCAGTACCATTACGGTGGGCACCAGCATGGCGACGCGCAGCATCTTGGTGTAGGTAGCGAGTTGTGCAACTTCCGGTGAAATCATATCCCCGGCACCGAATACCTGCGCAACGTCGTGAATGCTAGCGCCTAAAAATAAACCCATCTGCTCGGTGCTTAATGACAAACTCACCAGGATGCCAGGGTACAAAATCATGCAAATAGTGCTCATGCCCGTTACACCAATCAATGTGCACAACACATGTTTTTCGATGTCTTTGTTGCCTTGAATGACCGATGCAACTGCCAGTGCTGCGGATACGCCGCAAATACCCACCGCCGCGCCGGAAATAATACCGCGTGCCTGATCAACCTTAAGTAGCTTTGCCAGTAATAAACTGAAAAATAATGTGGTTACAACAGCGACGCTTACTACCATTAACGGCTTGGCTCCCAGCGCGGAAATTTGTGAAAAGGTAATACGCACCCCTAATAACGCGACGCCGAAACGCAGAATGTTTTTGACACAAAAATCCAGACCGGGCGCGAATTCGTCGTAGCGCGAGATACTGTTAAATGCCATGCCTAATAACAACGCGCCTAAAATCTGCGTGATGCCGTAGTGCTCCGAAATGTAACTGGAGGCCAAAACAAGCACCAGACAAAAACAAATGCCGGGCGCACGTGTCAGGCTGTAGTGCTTGATGGCGATAAAACGAAGTGAGCGATTTTTTTCGGCTGGAGCATCACCTTCACTCATCTAAATAATCCTGCGCCCGCCCGCTGGCAATGGCGTAAAGGTAAGGCCAGGGAAAGATGCCGCGATCATGGCCATCGGCAAAGACCACCTGGATTGCGCTGCCACCCATCATGGCCAGCGCTTTTACGTCGGCGCTTTCGGTGATCAGGCGCGTGCCTATCAACTGCCGGGCACGGCAGCTTGAACAGGCACAGTAACGGCGCAGGTCATCACCGGAAATCTGACTGTGCTCGCCGTTTTTCCAAATAATATCCAACTCGGCTTGCGCTTTTCGCAGCGTAATTTTCTGTGGTGGATACAAATCATCGTTCAATTTTTTTCACCGCTATTCAATGACGCGCATGATTATTTGCGCGCACTCGTTATGACAAGTTGGCGTGAATCTAAGCCTCTTCCGTTTCGGTTATTAACCATTGGCGCTTGTCGGGCATGTCGGCCCATTCGCCCGACTCAGGCAAGGGATCTTTGGTGTCACTGATCTCCGGCCATTGTTTGGCGAGCTCGGCATTGATCGCGATGTATTCCGTCATCTCCTCGGGCAAGTCGTTTTCGTCAAAGATGGCGTCCACCGGGCACTCGGGCACGCAGAGTGCACAATCGATACAGGTTTCCGGATCAATCACTAAAAAGTTTGGCCCTTCGCGGAAACAATCCACCGGACACACAGCCACGCAATCCGTAAATTTGCAGCGAATACATTGTTCAGTCACAACAAAGGTCATGATTATTCTCCAACAGCAGTCTTGGCAGATTGGATTTTTTCCTTCGCCCAGCGCGCTAATTTTCTTACGTCGGGATCATTGTCATTTAACGCAATGTCCACCATGGGCATGCCGCTGGGGTGTGCAATTTCACCGGCGGCGGCGACGGCTGCTTTGCGCAAATTACTGATAGGGTTGGTAAGGCATTGGCTCAGTGCCGGTATGCCGCGCGGTGAACCTATCTTGCCAATGGCTTCAGCGGCTTTTTCCTGCACTTGCCACATGCTGTCTTGCGTCGCAGTAATTAATGCATCGACGGCTTTGAGAATATGTAAACGCCCCAAGCCTTTTGCCGCTTCAACGCGCACCATCCAATAATCGTCAGCCAGGCCGGCAATCAACGCGCTGGCAACCTGATCCGGCTCCGCATACACCAGTGTGCCGACGGCAGTACGACGTACTTCCGGGTCGCTATCGCCAACAGCAATACTCATCAATTGCGGCAGGTTTTCGGTTTCCTGCAAATAACCCAACACACTGACCGCTTCGCGCCGCACACTCGCATCCGGATGTTTTAACAACGCAATAGCATGCGGTTTTACCTCTTTGATGCGCAGTTGTTTCAGCGATCGCAGGATCGCCGCCAGCACAAACGGGTCATCTTCTTTCAGTGCGGCAATTAATGCGGGCGCTGCATTTTTATCTTTTAAATCGGCGAGGGCATTGGCCGCGGCGTTGCGCACATTTTCATCCTTGGCGGTGAGCGCACCGACCAGCGCGTCCATCATGTCGCGCGGATCAAATTCATCAATGACTTTGGCGGCTTCCATACGCACGGTTTCATCGGCATCGCTCAAGGCCATGACCAATAAATCTACCGCTTCCGGTTCCGGGCTTTCTACCAACTCCATCACCGCCACGCGGCGAATACCGGGGTCAGCATCCTGAAGGCGTTCGGCAATGGAACTGAGCAAGGGATCTGCAAAATTGAACATGGCTTACCTCATCTCAGCAAATACGGAATGTTAACGGTGACCGCATCGGTGGGGCAGTCGGCTTCGCACGGCATGCAATACCAGCATTCATCGTATTTCATGTGCGCCTTGCCGGTTTCTTCGTTAATCCACAAGACATCGAGCGGGCACACATCAATACATGTGCGACAACCTTTGTCGGCGATACATTTTTCCTCGTCGACAACGACGGGAACCATGGAAATCTGGGATGCTGTTGGCATATGACTGCTCCTCTGACTAGCTGGCTTTTTTAACGCGCAATTGTTGGTAAGCATTTTTTTCATGCTCTTCCAGTTCGACAACGTAAGGTTCAACGGGAATTTTTTTGCAGGCCATCTGATTGTTGTTGTCCTTGTACAACTGCACATGACAAAACCAGTTATCATTATCGGTCGCCGGATAATCGACGTAGTTGTGATACAAGCCCCAACGACTTTCCTGACGATACAATGATGCAAAGGCAGCCATTTGCGCGCAATCGAATATATGTTGCGCTTCATTTGCGCGCAGCAATTCGTGCGGATCGCGCGCGTAGAGGTAAGGAATATCGTTCTCCATGGCTTGCAAGCGCGCCAAGCCGATATCCATTTTTTTGGTGACTTTAGGTGGTTGCAAATAATCGTTTACCAGTCGGCGCACCTTGTATTCAAATTGATTGGGCGGAATGCCGTCGGTGCGTTTGAGCGGTGCCAGGATGCGATCCCGCTCCGCGCAAATATATTCCACATCCAGCTCAGGCAATTCGCGTTCGCGTGCAAATTCAGTGGCGTTCTCGCCGCAAATTTTCCCGTAGACAAACGCGCCGAGCATATAGCTGTGGGGAATCGAGGCCATATCGCCTGCGCCATAAAGTCCCGGTACGCTGGTCTCACCTTTTTCGTTGATCCACACACCGGATGCCGAATGACCGGCGCAAAAACCGATTTCGGAAATATGCATCTCCACCATCTTGGTGCGGTAATCTGTACCGCGCCCGTCGTGGAATCGACCGCGACTGGGGCGTTCGTTGGTGTGCAGTACGTGTTCAATTTCCTGGATAGTTTCTTCCGCGAGGTGATCAAGCTTGAGAAATACCGGGCCGTTACCACCCTGCAATTCCTTATAAAATTCCATCATCATTTGGCCGCTCCAGTAATCGCATTCGATAAAGCGATCACCTTTGGCGTTGGCCGTATAGCCACCCAAAGGACCGGTGACATAAGCACACGCCGGGCCGTTGTAATCTTTCAACAATGGGTTGATTTGGTAACATTCCAGGCCACTTAACTCTGCGCCGACGTGATAGGCCATTGAATGACCATCGCCACAGTTGGACGGATTTTCATACGTACCAAACAAATAACCGGAAGCGGGCAAACCAATACGACCCGCGGCACCGGTGCACATGATGACGGCTTTAGCGCGAATCACGATGACATCAGCATCGCGCGTACCGAGTGCGATGCAACCGCACACAGTACCAGTTTTGTCTTTCAATAAACGAATCGCTTGATAGCGATTTTCGATGTCTACGCGGTGACGGCGCAAACGGCGATAGAGGATCTTTTTGATGTTGTGGCCTTCGGGCATAGGCAACACATAAGTTCCCAAATGGTGAACTTTTTTCATGTCGTACTCGCCGGTTTCGTCTTTCTGAAAATAGACACCCCAGCTGTCGAGCTTTTTAATCATGTCATAGGAGCCTTCTGCGTAGGCCATCACGCCTTTTTGCAACAGGATGCCATCGTTAGCGATGGTGATTTCCTTGACATAATTTTCTGGCGTGGAATGACCCGGCACCACGGCGTTATTCAGTCCATCCATACCCATGCTGATCGCGCCGGAACGTTTGACGTTGGCTTTTTCCAGTAGCATGACTTTTGCGTCCGGGTTTTTTTCTTTGGCCGTTACTGCCGCCATGGGGCCAGCAGTGCCGCCGCCAATGACGAGTATGTCCACATCCGTTAATGAAATATCATCGGGAAGCATCATGATTAATCCTCTTGATTGTTGGCGTGCTTGTGTGGGTCACGTTCAATGTGGAAGCGGTATTTGTAAGAATCGCCGCGGAACGCAAGGTATTCATAATCGATGGGGTTGTCGTCCCGGTCGCGCGTGAGTCGCTCGACCCACATAATGGGACTGCCGGGTTCCAGACCTAAAAATTTTGCGATGTCTGCATCGGCAGGCCGTGCTTCCAGGCTGATCTCCGCTCTTCCCAAGGCAATGCCCAGTTGGTTTTCAAGCATGGGAAAAATATCGCGACTCAAGTCTTTGGAAAATAATCCCTGGCCGATGGCGATGGGAAAATAAGAACGATCAACCGATACGGGTTCGCGATTGAGGTAGCGCACCCGTACCACTTCTACCGCGCGATCTTTAGCGCTGAGCCCGAGCTTTTCCTGCACATCTTTACTGGTTGTGGTTTCGCGAATACTGATAAGCCGGGCAGAGGTTTCGTAACCCTTGGGTTTCATTGC
>CAMPIG010000128.1 GCA_946886255.1 uncultured Cellvibrio sp.
CAGAGTATTTTGTTTGGCAAGAACAGTACCGCTGGTGCAATCAGCATCACCACGGCTAAACCTACCGACGAGTTCGAAGGCAAGATTACCGCACTCTATGAACCGGAATACGGTGAAGAAGACCTGCGCTTTGTTGTTTCAGGTCCATTGACCGACACACTGTCCGCACGCGTTGCGCTGTTGGATCGCACGACTGATGGTTATTTTGAAAACACAACATTAGGCCGGGATGAGTCGCACGATGAAGAGCGGGTAATTCGCGGCACGCTCGCGTGGAAACCCACTGATAATTGGGACATAACCCTGAAGTTGGAAGACGGCTCTTTTGACAGTGATGGCCGCAACATTGAAGTCGTGCGCCCGGTTGAGCGGTCAGTTGAGGGCGCCGTAACCGTACCCTATGCCAATGTGCTTGCTGCATTGACCGGTGGAACCTATGTTCTGGATACGCAACAGGATTACAAACGTCAGTCCAACGGTGATTACAGTTACAACGATACTGAAAACGCAACACTCACCATTGAGACCGACATCGGCAATCACACTTTTACGTCGGTGACTGGCTATAACGCCTATAACTATGAAGAGCTGTGCGATTGTGATTTTGTCGGCTTGCCGATTTTTAACGTCAGTTCCGAGGAAGACTACGAACAAGTCAGCCAGGAGTTGCGTATCGCATCCCCCACAGACGGCACCATTAGCTACATAGGCGGCCTGTTCTTTCAAAGCAGTGATTTGAAATTTGATGATGTAATCGGCGTTCCCTCCGATAGTTTGCTTGGTATAGCAGTAAACCCGGCGATTCGAGGTGCATCCAGCAATCGTAATTTTGATCAGGAAAGTGATCTTGCGGCCATCTTTGCACAGGTGACATGGAATATCTCTGATAGCTGGCATTTAACCTTGGGCGGACGTTATACCGAGGAAGACAAGGAAGCCAGCCGTCGGCAATTTCACGTCAGCCCGGCGGGAACAGACCTGCCTGTGGGCGCTCCCGCAGATGCATATAACGGTCTGTTTGGTCTATTCAACATTGAGCCCTACGACACCATCTATGGTGATCGTAGTGAATCAGGTTTCAGTCCTCAGGTGAATTTACAATATGACTTGAATTCGACCGATATGATTTATGCGAGTTATACCACTGGTTTCAAATCCGGAGGCTTTGATGTTAGAGCCAACGCCCACCCAAACCCCTTGGTCAATAATTCAATAAATGCAACTCCGGTAGATCATGATAACGACCCGAACACGCCTCGTATTCCACAGAATACTCCC
Organism: uncultured Cellvibrio sp.; assembly: GCA_946886255.1. Next base: position 1,279 of record CAMPIG010000128.1, read on the forward strand.
ATCACAGGCACCTTCGAATTTGAAGATGAAGAAGTAACAAACTACGAGCTGGGGGGCAAATTCACACTGGCCGGTGGTGCTGCGGAAGTGAATATCGCCTTGTTCCGCTCCGAGTTTAGCGACATGCAAACCAGCCAGTTTGATGGCGGTGTGAGCTTCAACGTAACTAACGCCGCTGAAGCGATTGTGCAAGGCCTGGAAATCGATGGACGTTGGGCGTTAACGGATACGATTCTTGTGCGCGGTGGTGCCGCTTATCTGGATTTTGAATACGATAAATTCCCCAATTCACAATGTTATTTTGGCCAGACCGATAACATCGCTCCCTTTAACGACAATTTCTGTGATGCCAGCGGTGAACGCCGTGAATTTACGCCGGAGTATCAAGGAAACCTGGGAATTGATCACACCTTCAGCTTTGCCAGTGGTGGTTTACAGTTGAACAGCACTCTGGATCTGATATTCAGCGATGAATACCTGACAACGCCTTCACTTGACCCAAAACTGAAGCAAGATGCGTTTATGAAAGTCAATGCACGTATTGCACTAAGTGATGCAGACAACATCTGGGAATTGGCGTTAATCGGCAAGAACCTGACCGATGAAAACGTCGTGACCTATGCCAACGGCCTGCCGGTTGCCAGCATTCTCACTGACCGTACCGGTACCGGTTATTACGCGTTTTATGAGCGGCCCAGAACGATTGCATTACAGGGCACATTCAGGTTTTAACTGTAAGTAATATGGTTGCCGGAGTCAGTTTTCCATCCGAAAATTTGCTCCGGCAATTAGCTTCCACTTTGCTTCCGCTATTCTTTTTTACTGTTCTCCAACGCCCACTGATATAAAAAATTCTTTTTTAAACCGGTCAGCTTTGCACCTAAACTCGCAGCCTGTTTTATCGGCAACTCTTCCAGCAGAACGCGCATCACGCGCTCGGATTCCACTCCCATATCCTTGGCCGCCGGCGCTGTGGCACCGTGAATGAGCAACACAATTTCCCCTCGCTGCTGATTGGTGTCGCTGGCAACCCAGGCAGCCATTTCCGCTACCGCGCCGCTGCGAATCGTTTCAAAGGTTTTGGTTAACTCACGCGCGAGCACCACCTCGCGTTCCACACCAAAAATCTGCGCAACATCTTGCAGAGTTTCCAATATGCGATGCGGGGCCTCATAGAAAATGAGCGTGCGGACTTCATTAACCAGGGATTGCAACACATTGCAACGGGCCGTTTGTTTTGCCGGGAGAAATCCTTCAAACGCAAAACGATCCGAGGGCAGCCCTGCCGCCGACAGTGCTGCAATCATGGCGCAGGCGCCCGGTACTGGAACCACTTGAATGCCCCGCTGCCGTGCGTGGCGCACCAGGCGATAACCGGGGTCAGATACCAGCGGCGTGCCTGCGTCGGATATGAGGGCAACGCTTTCACCATTGAGCAGACGTTGAAGTATTTGCTCAGTGCGCTGATCGTCGCTGTGATCGTGATAGGCAACGGCCGGTGTTTTAATGTCAAAATGAGCCAGCAAACGCGAACTGTGTCGAGTATCTTCCGCTGCAATGAGTGCAACTGTTTGTAGTGCTTCCACCGCTCGCGGTACCATATCGGCCAAATTGCCGATGGGTGTGGCGACGACATACAGTATTCCTGTCGTGGACATTGAAGATGTAGTTGATGTCGAAGCACTGTTGGTCATTATTCGTTCTCTATTTTTTCTGTAACGGCAATATGTCAGGAGAGTGTTGGGCATGCTGAATCGTGGAATAACCGGCGCGTTGATCGCGCTTCTGGCATTCATTCTGGCGAGTTGTAGCAGCCAGCCCACCACCGACGCCCCAGGATCACCCAGTTCCACCGCCCCTAAAGTCAAACCCCTGCTCGAACAAGCAAGCCAAAGTACATCACCCGAACGGGAAAGGCTGATGTTGCAGGCGGCAGAAATATTAATCGAACGCAAAGATTATGACTGGGCGCGTAACCTGTTGACCGGGATGGATGCGGGCACGCTGGAAGACGATGCTTATATCAAGTATGTCGATCTGTTGAGCAATGTCGCCCTGGAAGATGGCTCCTATTTTCTGGCGCAGGGCATTCTAACCAACGTGCGGCTTGAACGACAGTGGCAACGCCTTGACCCTCAGGTTGAGATCCGCCTCCGCCAGAAACGCGCCCAGGTCTTCGCCCTGTTAGGTGAAGCGCATAATAGTGTGCGCGAGCGCATCATCCTAGCCGCCTTGCTGACGGATGTTGAGGAAGAAATCAACAACCATGAAGACATTTGGCAGACTCTGATGACTATGTCGCAGGGTGAGCTACAGGAGCGTAGTCAAAACGAAACCGATGAAACTTTGCGCGGCTGGTACAGCCTTGCTGCGCTGAGCAAGAACAATCAAACCAACCTGGAGCGGCAGCAGGCCCAGGTCGATGCGTGGCGGGCGCAATGGCCCGGTCACCCTGCCAATCAAAACCTTCCCAGTGATTTGCAATTACTGCGTACATTAATCGACAACCAGCCACGCCAGATCGCGTTACTGTTGCCACTGCAGGGGCGCCTGGCCAAAGCCGGCGAAGCCGTTCGCGATGGTTTCTTTGCTGCTTACTACCGGGCCAGCAAGGAACGTCCACTGATGCCGCTGATTCGTCAATATGACAGCAGCGGTGACGTGCTGACCGCTTACGAGCAGGCGGTCAGTGAAGGGGCCGAGTTAATCATCGGTCCACTGGAAAAAGAAAAAGTGGCCGAGTTGAGTCTAATGCCTTCCCTTCCCGTACCGGTGCTGACCCTGAATTATCCGGATACACAACCGGTAACACCGGTTCAGGGACTTTATCAATTTGGTCTAGCCGCCGAGGACGAGGCGCGCCAGGTAGCACGACAGGCGTATCTTGAAGGCCACCGCCTTGCGATGGTTATGATTCCATCGCAGGACTGGAGCGAGCGTAGTGCCAAAGCGTTTACCGAGGAATGGCAAAAACTGGGCGGCACCGTCGTTAACACCAGCCAGTTCATCGGTACCGGTGATTATTCACGGGTAATCAAAAGCTCCATGCAAATTGAACAAAGCCAGGCGCGTGCCGTGGAACTGGAACGGCGCTTGGGCACCAATTTGCAATTTGAGCCACGGCGCCGTCAGGATGTGGATATGATCTTTCTGATTGCCGATCCGGCCCAGGCGCGTCAGGTAAAACCCACACTGGCATTTCACTATGCCGGCCATATTCCCGTTTATGCCACCAGTCATATTTATTCCGGCATCCCCAATCCCGGCATTGACCGCGACCTCAATGGAATTCGTTTTAACACCATGCCCTGGCTGTTCGACACCCACAGCCAAGAGAAAAAAATGATTGATCAGAATACCCAATCCTCGGCTATTTACAGCCGCTTGCATGCTTTGGGCATCGACGCATTCCGTCTCTATCCGCGCCTGCCTCAACTGGCGCAAGTGCCGGAGATGCGTATCTATGGCGCAACAGGCGCTTTACATTTACTGCCTGATGGAAGAATCGAGCGCGAGCAAATCTGGGCGCGTATCCGCAATGGAGTGGCGCAGCCGCTTCCGACGGTCGTTGCTGAAACTTATATCGAGTAAATCATGACTTTTTCACGTAAGGATACGAATAAATCGGCACGCGGCGCGCAGGCCGAACTGTTAGCAGAACAATTTCTTCAGGGGCAAGGGCTGGTTTGTATCGCGCGGAATTATCGCTGTGCGGCCGGCGAGATTGATCTCATCATGCGCGATGACAATATGTTGGTGTTTGTGGAAGTGCGCCTGCGTAGCAATCGCCTTTTTGCCCAGGCGGCTGAGAGCGTGAATTATCGCAAGCAACATAAAATCACGCGTGCAGCACAACACTTTTTGCTGACCCGCAAACTCACCGACAAAGTTCCCTGCCGCTTTGACGTTATCGCGCTTGACGGTATGCAGACGGCCAGCATTGACTGGATTAAAAGCGCCTTCAACGCCGCCTGATGTTCTGCAAACCTTGCTCCAAGTGCCAGCTTTGATTAACCTGCGCGCAGTCGTTTACTCCTTCAGCGGAACCGTATTATGGATCAACGGGTGATTACCCTTTTTCACGAAAGCATCGAAGCCAAGATGCAAGCGGGCGAAAGCCTTGCGCCGCTGATTGCCAGTGCCAGTCACATCATTGTTCACGCGTTGCTTGATGAGAAGAAAATTTTGACGTGTGGCAATGGCATATCCGCCGCACAAGCACAAATTTTTACCGCCAGCCTGGTCAATCGCTTCGAACAGGAACGGCCAGGGTTACCGGCACTTAATCTGGGCGGCGACATTACCACTCAAACCGCCATCGCCAGCGATTACAGTTTTAACGATATCTATGCTAAACAAATCCGCGCACTCGGCCAGCCGGGTGATGTCTTGTTGCTGCTGACCACGGGTGGAAACAGCAGTAATTTATTGCAGGCCATCAGTGCCGCCCATGATAAAGAGATGCAGGTTATTGCCCTCACCGGCCGCGATGGCGGGGACATCCCCGCGTTGCTGGATGTCAATGACCTGGAGTTGCGCGTACCACTGGGCTCTCACCCCAGAATTCACGAAGTGCATCTACTGACATTATTTTGTTTGTGTGATTTGATTGATCAGCAGCTATTCGGGAGCCATTGAACATGCTGAAGTTTTCTCCAACGCTGATTCTGCTTGCGTTCGTTATGCTATTTAGTGGCTGCGCGCGCTTGATTGAAGCAACAACCAGTGAACCTATTTATGTTCACCCCGGCAAACGCACCGTCGGCGCCACCATAGATGATCGGAATATCGAAACCATTGCCATGGTAAACATGATCAAGGCGCATCCCGGCTTGGCCGATGCTCGTATCATCGTCAACAGTCACAACGGTGTTGTGTTGTTAACCGGTCAGGTGGCTACTAATGATTTGCGTCAGATGGCGAGCGACACCGTGAATAAGATCAGTACGGTTCGCCAACTTCACAATGAGTTACAAGTCGGCCCTTATGTGCCGATGTCCACACGCACTTACGACACATGGCTAACCACCAAGATCAAAACCAAACTGATCGCCAACAAAGAGATCGACAACAGCAGGGTCCGGGTGATTACCGAAGCTAAAACCGTGTTTTTAATGGGCATGGTATCTCGCCGCGAAGCCGAAATCGTGACGGATATCGCGCGGACCACCAGTGGTGTGAAAAAAGTCGTACGCGTATTCGAATATATCAATTGAGGCGCGAGTCACACCTCAGCGCGAATGCACCCGATGGCAGATCGATAAAGCAGCAATTCTGCATTGACGTGCTAGTATTGGATGCACAACAACAACTTTCGGGGATAAGGCTATGATCTCGACCATTGTGACACTGGTAATTATTGCTATTGTGGTGTTCTATGTTATCGGCATCTACAACAAGCTGGTTACGTTAAAAAATCGCTACCAAAATGCTTTTTCCCAAATCGAAGTCCAGCTCAAACGCCGCTATGATCTGATCCCTAACCTCGTCGAAACCGCCAAAGCTTATCTGAAACATGAACGCGAAACCCTGGAAGCCGTCATCAGTGCGCGCAACCAGGCCATGGCGGGATTGAAGGCTGCCGCAGCAGAGCCCGGCAGTGCCAGCGCCATGCAACAATTAGCCGGTGCGGAAAATTTACTGACCAATGCCATGGGCCGTTTAAATGTCGTCATGGAAGCTTATCCAGACCTGAAAGCATCACAAAATATGATGCAGGTTTCTGAAGAACTCACCAGCACAGAAAATAAAGTCGCCTTTTCACGGCAAGCTTTCAACGATGCAGTGACGGCCTACAACACCTACAGACAAACTTTCCCACCGGTTTTCTTCGCCAATATGTTTGGCCACAGCGAAGATGCCGCCCTGCTGGAATTCGCCGATTCCGCAGAAATCCAGGCTGCCCCCAAGGTTGCCTTTTAAATCCTGCGCCCGCGGTCGTGGCGGGCTGAACTGACTGACAAAAATAGCTATATATAAAGAAGGAAGATTATCAGGACGATCTCCTCGGCCACTTATCCGCAGGAACACCATCCATGAATTTTTTTGAGCAACAGGATCTGGCGCGTCGCAATACCAAACGCCTTATTCTTTTATTGTGCGCTGCGGTCCTTTCACTGATTCTCATCACTACCCTGCTCTTTGCGTTTATCATCTTTTATTTACAGGATGGGTATACCGGTCATTTATATGAAGCCCAACATACCGGGTTGTGGCAAGGACTGTTTAACACTCTGAGCTGGGAACTATTGGGATGGATGACACTGATAATTTGCGGTGTCGTCTTTGTCGGCAGCGCTTATAAGTTAATCCAGTTGCGTAGCGGCGGCAGAGTCGTGGCCGAAGCCATGGGCGGCCGCTTGATTAATATCCATGCCAGCGACGCAGATGAGAAAAAAATCCTTAATATTGTCGAGGAGATGGCCATTGCTTCCGGCACGCCGGTGCCGCCGGTTTATCTGATAGAAGATGATGCCATCAACGCATTCGCCGCTGGACACACGCCACAAGATGCCGTGATTGGCATTACGCGTGGGTGCATTCGCCTGTTAAATCGCGACGAACTGCAAGGCGTGGTTGCCCATGAATTCAGTCATATCTTTCACGGTGACATGAACCTGAATATCCGCCTGGTGGCATTGCTCAACGGCATTTTATTGATTGGTCTTATCGGGCATTACATGGTGCGCAGCACCGGCCAGCGTCGGCTATTTCGATCCAGCCGCGATAAATCATCCGCCGCTTTTTTGAGTGTTGGTATGGCGTTGATGGTGATCGGGTATGGGGGTACGTTTTTTGGCAACATGATTAAGGCTGCCGTCAGTCGCCAGCGGGAATTTTTAGCGGATGCCTCCGCCGTCCAGTTCACACGCAATCCCGGCGGTATTTCCGGTGCATTGAAAAAAATAGGCGGCTATGTCAGTGGTTCAAAACTTGAGTCTGCTAATGCGGCTGAATTCAGCCATATGTATTTCAGCCAAGGGGTGAGCACGGCATTTAGTGCGTTGATGGCTACGCATCCGCCGCTTGATCAACGTATCAAACGAATAGAGCCTCGTTGGAATGGGCAGTATCCGCAGGTGGAAATCACACTCACGAACCACCGGTCAACAGATGATGAAGGCGCTCAACTACAGGGTGGCAGCGCCCAGTTTGCTGAGCCAAGCGGAAAACAATCTATCGATATTGATGCAACACTTGCGCATATCGGGCAACCCGATACTGCGCATATCGATTACGCGCAACAGACTCTCGCTGCCTTCAATGACACTATTCGCGAAGCAGCCCATGATCCGTTTTCCGCACGCGCGCTTATCTTTGGACTGCTGCTTAATAAAAAACCGGACCAGCAACAACGACAGTGGCAGCTTTTGGCTAAGGAAATCCCGACGAAAGAGTTTGAGGCGTTACAAAAGATCGCGCTCCTGAGTACCGTATTGTCCGAACGTTTACGCCTTCCGCTGGTTGAGCTTTGTTTGCCGACACTCAAACAGCTTTCACCAGAGCAGACGGCAACATTTAAAGGCTGTATCGACCTTCTGATTCAGGCGGACAAAAAAATCCATCTGATGGAGTGGGCTCTTCAGCGAATCGTCATTCATCATTTACAGGACCCAACGATTATCACCCGGCAACACGACCTGCGCGCGATGCGGAATGAATGTCAGTTGCTGTTGAGTGTCCTCGCATATGCGGGTGCCACATCTGACGAGGCGGCTGCACAAGCTTTTCAACTTGGTGTCACCCACCTGCGTCTGGCAGCGTTGGAGATTCTGCCGAAAAGTGTGGTGAAAGTTGCGCACCTGGATGAAGCCTTGAGTCGATTAAATCAGGTAAAAGCCTTGCAAAAACCGCTGCTCTTAAAAGCCATGAGTCAATGCATTCTGCACGATGGTGTCGTCTCTATTGCCGAAGCTGAATTATTTCGCGCAATGGCAGATGGACTGGATTGCCCGGTCCCGCCCTTGCTCCCGACTTGATCTCGATCACCTGTAATTATTCATGTGAGCGGTTATAATGCGGCCGTTTTGTCTTTCGACGACCATTCAATCACCAACCATTGAGGTAAAGACCTTGCAACTGGATCAAGCGACTCCGGAACAATTGCACCAGTGGGAAAGCCAACTGGCTGCCGACTATCAAGCTATTCTCGATAAAAAACTCAATCTGGATCTGACGCGAGGCAAACCCTCTGCAGAGCAGTTGGCGCTCTCGGATGCACTGGATGGAATTCTCAATGGCAACTACGCCGCCGCCGATGGTACTGACACCCGCAATTACGGCGGCCTCGACGGTCTGCCAGAAGCCAAGCAGTTGGGCGCAAATATCATGGATGTTGATCCCGCTAATGTATTAGTCGGTGGCAACAGCAGCCTGACCTTGATGTTTCAGGTCATGCTGACTGCCTATCAATTTGGCCTGAAAGATGAGGCCAGTGCCTGGAAAAATGAAGGCGAAATCAAATTCCTGTGCCCGGTGCCTGGCTATGACCGTCACTATACGGTGTGCGAGCAATTAGGTATCAAAATGGTAAATGTGCCTATGACAGCCAACGGTCCGGATATGGACACCGTTGAAGCGCTGGTCAAGGCAGATAAGAGCATCAAAGGCATGTGGTGCGTGCCGAAATATTCCAACCCGACTGGCGTGGTGTACAGCGACGAAACGGTTGAGCGTATCGCCAAGTTGGGTCAAATTGCCAGCGCCAACTTTCGCGTGTTTTGGGATAACGCCTATTCTGTTCATGACTTGACGCCCAACGCACCGCAATTGGCCAATATTCTTGCTGCAACACGTCGCAACGGTACAGAGGATTCAGTTATTCAGTTCGCCTCAACGTCCAAGATCACTCATGCAGGCGCTGGCGTTGCGTTTGTTGCAGCCAGTTCAACTAACCTCGCAGGTTTCAAAAAATTTCTGAATACCTGCACTATCGGGCCAGACAAAGTAAATCAAATCCGTCACACCCGCTTTTTATCCACCAAAGATGCATTGATGCAACATATGCAAAAACATGCTGCGCTGTTAAATCCGCGTTTCGATGCCGTATTGAGTGCATTGTCCAACGCATTTGACGGAACCGATCTCGGCACATGGGAAAAACCTGTTGGCGGTTATTTTGTGTCGTTTGATACTCGCAAAAGCTGCGCGAAAGAAACTGTGCGCCTGGCCGCCGAAGCCGGCGTTAAATTAACACCCGCCGGCGCAACCTACCCCTATGGTAAAGATCCGGAAGATCGCAATATTCGCATCGCGCCTTCTGTACCGACAGTCCCCGAAGTTGTTGCCGCCATGCAAGTATTTGTGACCTGTGTAAAACTCGCATCGGTCAAACAAAAA
>CAMPIG010000129.1 GCA_946886255.1 uncultured Cellvibrio sp.
CCGGTTTGTTTATAGTGCACAGCTCTTTTGTTCGACATCGCAAGGAATGCCTATGTCACTGGCTATTGTTTATTCACGCGCAAAGCTCGGTATCAGCGCCCCGCTGGTCACCGTAGAGGTTCATCTATCTAACGGCCTGCCAAGCCTTTCCATCGTCGGACTACCGGAAACAGCGGTAAAGGAAAGTAAGGATCGGGTGCGCAGTGCCATCCTTAATAGCCATCTCGAATTTCCCGCACGTCGTATTACCGTTAACCTGGCTCCCGCAGATTTACCGAAAGAAGGCGGCCGCTACGACCTGGCCATCGCCCTCGGCATCCTTGCCGCCTCCGGACAAATTCCCACAGAAAGCCTGGCGGAGTATGAATTTCTCGGTGAATTGGCGCTCTCTGGTGAGCTGCGCCCGATCAACGCTGCTTTGCCTGCTGCCCTCGCCAGCGGTGATGATCAACGCCGGTTGATCTTACCCATGCATAATGCAACTGAAGCGGCACTTAGCAACACGACGCGCGTCTACGGCAGTGAAAATTTGCTTCAGGTTTGCGCGCACCTGCATCAACGGGAATTTTTATTTCAAGCCGAGGCAGCGGTAGCCGCAGATAATGATGATTACCTGGATCTGAGCGATGTAAAAGGACAAGCGCAGGCAAAACGCGCACTGGAGATCGCCGCCAGCGGCGGCCATAATGTGCTGTTGTACGGACCGCCGGGCACTGGTAAGACCATGTTGGCCAGCCGTCTGCCGGGAATATTGCCCGCACTGGATGAACGGGAGATGCTGGATGTTGCTGCGGTTTATTCCGCCGCACCCTCTGCCGCACCACAGATGGGCACCCACCCTTGGCGAAAACGGCCCTTTCGCGCGCCGCACCATACCGCGTCTGCGATTGCGCTGGTCGGCGGTGGCCCCAATCCGCGGCCAGGTGAAATTTCTCTGGCGCATCGCGGCGTCCTGTTTCTTGATGAGCTGCCGGAATTCCAACGCCAGGTCCTGGAGGTATTGCGCGAACCGCTCGAAAGCGGCGAAGTGCGAATTTCCCGCGCAAAAGCGCAGGTCACGTACCCCGCACATTTTCAATTGGTTGCCGCCATGAATCCCTGCCCGTGCGGTTATCACGGCAGCGATTCCGACCGTTGTCGCTGCACACCGGATCAAGTCCGTCGTTATCGCGATAAAATTTCCGGCCCTTTGCTTGATCGCATCGACATGCATGTTCCGGTCAGAGCACTCAAGCGAGGTGAACTACACGCACCATCAACCGGTGATAACAGCACACATGTGCGCAAGCGGGTTGAGCAAACGAGGGGGCGACAACTTGACCGGCAGGGAAAATGCAATCACCAACTCAGCGCATCTGAACTGGAGCGCTTTTGCGTGCTGAACAATCACGACAAGTTATTGCTGGAACAAGCGATAGATAAGCTTGGGCTTTCAACCCGCGCGTATCATCGGGTATTAAAAGTGGCGCGCACCCTGGCGGATATGGAAGGTTTGCTTCAGCCGGGAACAGCGCAAATAACTGAAGCCTTGAGTTATCGCACACTGGATCGACAGGGTCCATCGGGGTTGTAAAAACCAGGCTTGTTTTAACCCTTACGCCCGGAACAATAACTCACGTCAATTCACTGAATTTTTTTCGCAAATATTCAATAAATATTTTCGCATTTTTTGAAAGATACTTTCCGTCCTGATACACCACATACAAACTTCGTTCAGGCAACACCGTGTAGTCCCGCAAAATGGGAACAACGGGCGACCCTTGTCCCAACATAGCAGCGCATTTGTCAATCGCAAATTGTGGAAGGCATGCGAGCCCAAGCCCGGCTTGCATCGCCTTCACCACCGTTCTTATATCATTAATATGTAATCTGGATTCAAGCTTGATAGATTTTACGTCCTCGGTTTCTTTATCCTGAAAAACCCACTGTTCATTTTTAGAACGGAAAAATAATGCAGCGTGGCCATAGAGATCCGCCGGGTTTTCAATGGGGGGGTGAGAATCCAGATAGGCCTGACTGGCATAGACCATAATTTTGATATCCCATAACCGTTGGGCAATAAGATTGGAATCTTCCAAAGGACCGATGCGAATTGCCAGATCCACCTCTTCAGCAAATAAATCGCGCATCTGATTATCAGTAAATACATTAAGTTCAACTTGCGGATGCGCCAACTGAAATTCAATGATCCATTCCGACAACAATTCCTGCGCCAAAAATATTGGCGCAGTAATTGTCAGCTTACCGCCAATCAAGTCTGATGAGGCTGTAGTGGCATTTAAATTGCGCTCCAGTGACTCAATTAAGGGCATGCATTGACCGAACAACGTCATGCCACTATTGGTAACTTGAAATTTCCGGGTATTACGTTTGATTAATTTGGTTTTTAAAGCGCATTCCAACTTCGTTATGCGCCTACTGATCGTACTGGCCGGAACATTGAGCTTCTTCGCCGTATTTGCAAAATTTCCTTCCTGCATGACACGCAGAAAAATAACAAGATCATCGTAACTCCACATGTGGGTCGCGTCCTTGTAAATAAAGAGATAAAAATGAGCTTGAACGCTCTTGGGTATAGAGGGAATGCTTCTGATGTAAAAATGCAATTTAGAATTGCAATTTTGTAGGTTTTACATCGGGATATCAAGAGGTACCATCTGCGTCGATTCAAAGATAGAAAAAAAATCACACACATGCCTTGCCGCTTACCACTTGAATGAAATTAGCCTGTTGACCCCAATCAAAGATCTTCATGTTATGAAGATTCGCTCTATCGGACTTTATTTAAGGAAAGGATATACATGTCTGGTCGTTTTAGTTGTGCGCTTATCGGTAACGGTAGTCTATTAATCCAATGTGCTCAACAACTACTCCAAAGTGGGCATCATATTAATGTCATCATTACCCTTGATCATTCCACCAGGGAGTGGGCGGATTCGAATGGTATTCCTACAGTAGAAGCCAGAAAAGAAATTTATAGCTCCTATCTTTCTTCGATAGAATTTGACTACCTCTTTAGCATAGTGCATCTGGAGATTATCCCCGAGGATGTACTGAATAGAGCAAAGAATCTCTCAATAAATTATCACGATGCACTCCTACCGGCTTACGCAGGCATTCATGCAACATCCTGGGCATTGATTAATCAAGAGCCAACACATGGGATTACCTGGCATGAAATGTTGCCCGCAGTCGATGAAGGCCGCATTTTGGTGCAGCGACAGATCGATGTTGAACTGGATGACACCGCTTTCGCTTTAAATTTAAAATGTTACGAAGCCGCTATTGAAAGTTTCGGTGAGCTTATACAAGCTTTAGCCACACAGGATATTAAATTCGTAACGCAAGATCTCAGTCGCAGAACCTATTTTTCCAAATATCAACGACCGGAAAATCTTGGCCTTATTCCGTGGCAAGGCAGTGCGGAATCCGTTCAAGCCTTTATCAATGGATTACACTTCGGCAACTACACCAACTCACTGGCTACACCAAAATTTTACTACGGCGGAGAATTCTTTTGCGTTGGCTCGGTCGCCATAGCGCCGGAAAAATCGGTTGCCGACCCAGGTATTATTCACGTTAACGAGGAAGGGGAACTGCGTGTTTCCACTGGGTCTCAGGATGTTATTCTGCTTGAAATTAAACACTTGAACGGGAAAGGGATTATTCTACAAAAATTTCTCTCGCCCCATGTTTTACATCCTATAGATACCCATAAAGTCTCTGTACAACAGCAGGATAATTATTTACAAAGTGCCCGCAGCGAAGCCTATTGGGTAAGCATCTTTAATGCCTTTGACACCAATAATAATTTCAACTCTATTACCATGCGGCATGCATGTCATCATCGCGAATGGGACGCGCCTTCATCATTAGCCAGCCTGAACAACCACGACATAATTGCACTTATCTGCAGTTTTCTGAGTCGGGTACGTAAAACAGAAACTTATGTGGTTGGTGTGGAAAGTCCTCACACAGACGACGAACATTACTACTTAAGATATCTACCCTTGGTATGGAGTCTGGCTGCCAATACAGGTTTCGAGGAGTTCAGAGTTCAGCTTCTGGACCAGTTACATCAATTGATCCAGAACCCTTTCTGTCCTATTGATATTTTTGCCCGCTATCCCTCCCTTGACTCGGAGCGCATGGAGAGCCACCGATATAAATTTGAAATATCGTTGGTTATTTGCCATACCGAAGCAGAATCTCAGGCGTTTGATTCGGTCGTTGCTAACCATGGAATTACCCTGCTTCTGGATAAGAGTTCTTATAAATGGCGCTTGTTCGCGGGAGAAGAAGCTGAACATGAATTGATGTCCAGTTTTGAGAAAAAGCTAAACCGATTTATTTCTCTGCTCAGCGTCAATGCAGGCAACTCACCAATTTCGCGTATCAATCTCTTACAGGAAGAGGAAATAAAACTGCTGGACGACGCCAACCGGCAAAACAACGATTATCCATCTTTAAGCGCCGTAGAACTTTTCCATCAACAAGCCAGTGCCGCACCTCAAAAAATCGCTGTAGTCTGCGAAGGCGAAGAGTTCACCTATCGCCAGTTACAACAGCGCGTGGATCAAGTTGCGGCACAGCTGCTGGTACATCAAGTAATGCCCGGCGATCGGGTGGGTGTTTTATTAGCGCGCTCTTTCGATATGATCGCAGCCCTTCTGGGAACCATGCGTGCAGGCGCAATCTACATTCCACTAGATCCAATCTATCCGGATGAACGCCTGCAACATATGATCGATGACAGTGGACTAAAGGTGTTGATAACTCAGTCTACAATCCACAACAAGCTGAACCGGCAGCATTTCTTCTCTTTATATATCGACAAAATTAATTCAACGACAACAACCGCACTCAGCACACTAGCTTTTCCAGACATCGCGGACAGTGCTTATATCATCTATACCTCCGGCTCTACGGGTAAACCCAAAGGTGTGGAAGTTACTCAAAAAGGACTTACCAATTTTTTACTCTCAATGGCTGAAGCTCCCGGTTTTACGGCAAATGATTATTTATTGTCAGTCACTACTGTTTGTTTTGATATTGCCGGCCTGGAGTTGTATTTGCCGTTAATTAAAGGCGGTACCGTTGAAATTTGCTCTGCAGAGGATGCTAAAGACGGTTTTGCGCTTCTGGAAAAATTACAGGCCGGAAAGATAACGCTACTGCAAGCAACTCCGACAACCTGGGAAATGCTACTGGCGGCGGGTTGGGAAGAAAAACTGCCGCTAAAAGTCTTGTGCGGAGGAGAGCCCTTAAGAAAGGAACTGGCTAGCCAGTTAATGCCTCGCTGCAATGAATTGTGGAACATGTATGGACCGACGGAGACGACTATCTGGTCGTCAATTCAAAAAATCACCGACGCTACCCGAATCACCGTCGGACAACCCATCGCCAATACAACCTTCTATGTCCTGGATGATTATCTCAATCCGGTTTCCACTGGAGAAAAAGGTGAATTGTATATCGGTGGTGATGGGCTGGCGCGTGGCTACTGGCAGCGTGAAGCACTGACAGCAGAAAAATTTGTTCCTAACCCCTTTTCAAATGATCCAGAGAGTCGTCTGTACCGCACCGGGGATGCCGCATGCTTGCTGGAGTCCGGTGAGTTCTCCTGTCTGGGGCGAATCGATAACCAAATAAAGCTCAATGGTTATCGTATTGAGCTGGGTGAAATTGAAACCGCTATTGAATCACTTCCCGATGTAGAAAAAGCGGTGGTAACCATCCAGTCTAGCGAACAGTCCGCTGCCCTGCATGCTTTTATTTTATATGCAAACAAAGCGGTGCACGTTACAGAATCACGTTTCAAACAACACCTTGCATCGCTTTTGCCGGCGTACATGATTCCCAGTCACTTTCATACCGTAACGACATTTCCCTTGACGCTAAATGGCAAGGTGGACCGCAAACTACTGGCAACATCCTTATCCGATCCTGGTGCGCCAAAAGAAACACCGGTAAAAGAGATTCTTGCAGGCGCTAACCCCGTGCCCGCTACATCCAATAAAAATATCAATCAGGCTGAAAAAGAACATATCCACGATTTGCTTGGTAAGGATTTGCAGGAAATTATCAAGGAATTATTAAGTATTCATCATGTGGACCCAAACCAGGCGTTCGGCCAGTATGGTTTCAACTCGCTACGCTTCACCCAACTCAGCGCAAAGATTAAACATAAATTTGATATAAAACTCAGTCCGGCTATTTATTACAGCCATGTGAATATAAATAAGCTAAGCAGTTATCTCATCGAATCACGACATGTGGACGCCTTGTCCATATTTTATCAAAGCCAATTACACGCCTTCGAACGGTCGGATAATAACGAAGCTGATTTGAACCTTGCGAAAAAATCTCCTTCTCAGCGCACATCCTCTTCCTCAAAGAAACAACCGTTAGCCATCGTGGGTATGGCTCTGCAGATGCCGGAAGCCAAGAATGCTGAGGCTTTTTGGAAGAACCTTACTGACGGCCTGGATTGCATTACCGAAATCCCTTCCTCTCGCTGGGATTGGCGCACCGTTGAATTCAGCCCCGGTGAAAACAACCCCTACAAACTGGGTGGATTCATCCCCAATATTCGCGGTTTTGACGCAGGTTTTTTTAATATCTCGCCGCGTGAAGCCGAATTAATGGACCCGCAACAACGGCTTTTCCTCCAGGCGTCTTATCACGCACTGGAAGATGCCGGGCTCAGCCTCGACTCAATCAGTGGTACCAATATGGGCGTGTTTGTCGGCATTGTGACATCCGACTATTGGGACCTGGTGCAAAAATATGGCGTTCAGCCTGACGGCTACACCATCTCGGGCAATATTAATTGTGTGATTGCCAATCGGGTGTCCTATCAATTTAATTTACGCGGCCCGAGTGCTGTCATTGATACCGCCTGCTCTAGTTCATTGGTAGCCATGCACCGTGCAATTCGCGCGATTCAAAATGGCGAATGTGAATCCGCTATTGTCGGTGGCGTAAACATTATTGCCAGCCCCTATATTCATCATTCGTTCAGCAAGAACGGTATGCTCAGTAAAGACGGCCATTGCATGTCGTTTGATGATCGCGCCAATGGTTATGTGCGCAGCGAAGGGGTAGCGGCAATGATAATCAAGCCGCTGGATCAGGCAGAACAGGATGGCGATGCAATCTATGGCGTTATTTTGGGTTCTGCTGAAAATCACGGAGGCCGCACAAATTCACTCAGTGCGCCGAGCGGCGAAGCGCAATGTGAACTTATTGTTAAAGCTGTAGAGGATGCTGCGATTGATGTACATTCGCTGAGCTACATTGAGGCGCATGGATCAGGAACACCTTTGGGTGATCCGATAGAAATTGAGGGTATTCAACGCGCTTTTGAGCAGTTGGGAAAACGTAGTCAGATAAAAGCCCGGCCTTGCGGAATCGGTTCGGTTAAATCCAATATCGGTCATCTTGAAGCCGTCGCCGGCCAAGCAGGGCTTGCCAAGGTCTTGCTGGCATTACAACACCGGACGCTTCCAGGCATGCCGATGTTTGTAAATCAAAACAGACACATCGATATCAGCGATAACCAATTCTATTTCACCGCCCAAACAAGCCCTTGGACTACCGATGACATTAATGGTCAACCAATGCCTCGGCGTGCTGGTGTCAGCTCCTTCGGTTTCGGCGGCGTCAACGCCCATGTAATCGTTGAAGAATATTCATCGCAAACCACGGTGACCGAGTCCGGCATTAAAACCAATGTGCTTTTGTTATCCGCAAAATCATCTACACAACTGCGTCAATTGGCAGAAACTTATTGCAGCTTCTTACAGCGCCATCAACAAACACTGAACTGGCAAAGCTGTTGTTACACCAGTCAGGTGGGGCGTTCTTTTTTTGATGAGCGTCTGCTGATCGAAGCCAGCACACCACAAGATGCCTGCCGTCAATTACAAGCATTTATTCGGAATGACCCGGCCAATGATCAATATCTTGCCAGTAACGTAAAAACTGCGCAGGCAAATTACTTCGCCGTGTTCAAGGATGTCGATGCAGAAGAGCTGACACAACCCTTACTGCAAAAGCGTGCCTTTTCCAGTTTGGGAAGGCTGTGGTTAGCCGGCGTTGTTATCAACTGGCCAAAAGCTTATGCAGGCGAACCACCGATACTGAAATCCAGACTGCCACTCTACCCGTTCGACGAAGTTGATTATTGGTTACCCAACGCACCTGCCACATCTAAGAATACGCTGGGTTCGCCTTTACATCACCCGCTGTTGGACGCGATGTCTGCAACAGGTGTTTTTATCAAACACCTTGCTGTTGATAATCCGTTGATTGGCGACCATCTGGTTAATAACACCGTTATCTTTCCCGCCGTCGGTTACCTGGAATTTGCCCGGGCCGCGGGTGACAACCTCGCTCAAAAGGAACGGCAAGGCAAGGTCGTCTCATTAAAAGGCAATGTATGGTTCCAAGCCCTGGCTGTTGATCAGCAATACAAGACGCTGGAGATAAGTCTCGAAGGTGCATGGCCTATCAAAGAATATGTGATTCGTTCACATGACAATCACCGGCAACAAATCCATGCCCGGGGCATGATTGAAGTTTCCCCCGATGCCACACCAAAACCCGCCCGTACAGATATCGGCGCAATCAAGGCGCATTGTAGTAATGCGATGAGCCATAACGCAATTTATGACTTATTCAGCAAACTGACATTCAATTATAAAGACGGCTACAAGCCGATCCAGAATGTAGTATTTAATTCCCATGAATCTCTTGCTGAAATTCATCTTCCGGAAAAATTTAAAGCGGAGTATGCGCAGTTTATCCTCCACCCTAGTCTGCTGGAAGGGGGCATTCAAACGGTAATAGGGATACTGGCAAACCCGGAACAGGATTCCACCAGCGCGTACCTCCCCTTTTCAATGAAATCCCTGACGATCTATGGTGCTCTCACCAGGATATGTCACGTTCACGCAGAACTGACCAGCGATTCGCAATCGGCGCAGCGAGGAATACGAAAATTCAATATCCGGATATTCGACCCCCACGGTGATTGTCTGGTAGATATCAAAGAATACTGTCTTAAAACCCTGACACTTAAAACGTCGAGTATTGAGAGCGTTGCGCTTGAAAATAAAACGGTTAAAAATTCCGTTAGCACGAACCTCCCCCATGTTCACCAATTACAAAAATTCTGGAAAGCATCCGTTCCGAATATTGCTGGTGAGCTACGGGGACCGGTCCTGGTTTTTTCGCCAACCGCAGATTTTGCACACCACACTGCAACGCCGGAACATCTGATTACTGTTGTACCACGAGAAAAATATCAATACCTGGGAGATAATTACTACACCGTAAATCCACATGACGAAAGCAGTATTGCCGACTTGTTCGCACACTTGGAACAACAAAAACGGTTGCCGGAGCATATCATCTTTGCATGGAGTTATTTGGCTGATAATGATGATGTGAGCATAAACATGGCAACCGAGTCTGTCATCAAGCCGTTTTATGCTATCTGTTCCAATGCTGTAAAACTAATGCGTCGGCCACATTCGCGCCTTATATTCGCTTACCCCGGTAATAGTCATCTGGCTCCGCTCTTTTCTGGCATGAGTGGTCTGGTGAAATCCTTACATCAGGAAACCAGCAAGATCAAAGCCAGCGTCATTGCCCTGGAAGCTGATCTTAACGACGAGGCACAACGGTTACTTGATGAAGTCCGCTATGCGCCCGGCTCGGTTGAAGTCCGATATACCGACGCTGTGCGTATGCTGCCGGATTACCGCATAGAAACGATCAATTTATCCTCCCCCACAACTAAGTTATTGACCGAGAACAGTGTCTGCCTGATAACGGGTGGCACCGGTGGTATCGGACGGCAATTAGTAAGGCACTTACATGCGCAATACGGTGCAAAGTTAGCCATTGTAGGCCGTCAACCCTTAAGCGAATCCCTTCGTGCAGTCTGGGCGAATATTCCTTATCACTATCACCTTTGCGACTTTACGGATGTCGCCGCATTAAAAATATGTATTGCACAAGTGGAAAAAGACCAGGGCGAGATTACAGGTATTATCCATTGCGCTGGTGCACTCGCAGACAAACTGATTTCCAAGAAAACAATGCAGGAAATTGATCCTGTGATTGCGCCAAAAGTTAAGGGAATTTATGCACTGGACGAAGCTACCCGGGATTGTCCATTAACGTTCTTTTATGGATTTTCATCAATCTCCGCCACCATGGGTAACATGGGACAAACGGATTATGGCTACGCCAACGCAGTGATTGAAGAGTTTTGCGAATGGCGAAATATTCTTGCAGGTAAAGGGCAGCGTCATGGGAAAGCCATTAGTTTAAGCTGGCCGCTGTGGTTGGATGGCGGCATGACTGCCAACGAGTCTGCCATCAGATTTTTTAGGGAAGCCACCGGTGTTGAGCCAATATCATCCGAGGATGGTCTGAGGCTACTGGATTTCAGTCTCGCAAACCTGAGTGGTTCACAAGTGATTGTGCGTGGTAACGCCTCCCACTTGTTGGACGCTGCCCGCAAACGCGCCGGCCTTGTCATCGCTGGCGAAAAACCAGACCAGCTTGCGCCAGCAGGACC
>CAMPIG010000130.1 GCA_946886255.1 uncultured Cellvibrio sp.
GGTGAAAACGCGCGGTGATGCGCTGGGACAATTGCCGCAACGAAGGCCGGGCAAGCAATTTTTTCAATTCCGGTTGACCGACCAGAATAATTTGCAGCAGTTTTTCGGTGGTGGTTTCCAGATTGGTCAACAAGCGAATCTGCTCCATCACTGTGGGCTTGAGCAGTTGGGCTTCATCAATCAGTAAAACGGTTTTGCGGCCTTTGCGATGGTTTTCCAGTAAGAAATGATGCAGCGCATCGGTAAGATCTTTGGTGCTCCAACCATCGACGATGTAACGCACGCCCAGTTCGTCACAGATAGTCGACAATAATTCCGGCGCACTGGCCATGGGATTGAGGATGATCGCAATATCAGTGTTGTCCGGCATTTGCTCCAGCAAGCAGCGAATGATCGTGGTCTTGCCGGTGCCGACTTCACCGGTCAGCAACACAAAGCCACCGATCTGGATACCGTACAACAAATGGGCAAGCGCTTCGCGATGCTGATCACTCATGTACAAATAGCGAGGATTCACAGCGATAGAAAAGGCTTGTTCACTCAATCCGAAAAAGTTGTGATACATGATTAACGGTTGTTCTTATGTGGATGTATTTGCGGCTCGCGTGTGCCGGGGACGAACAATCTGCCACCGATGATACCAGACTCGCAACCGAAAATTTCTGTGGTGCGACTTTGCCTTAATTCCGTCGTGACCTTGCCGGCATATTGCATCTAACAACACTGCACTCAATTGCCGAAAAGTCCCCCAATTGGTACCATTGCCGCCTTTTTGAGCAGGCCTACCTGCCCCGCCCTTTTTGCCCCGTTCCCATGTTAAAGAGATTCCCTATGTCCGTTGATCTTCGTTCAGCTTCTTTGTCACAACTGGCTTACCACGACGAGTTTGTCCAGCGCCATATTGGCCCGGATGCACAGCAAACAGCCAGCATGTTGGCCACACTGGGGGTAGACTCTGTTGCTGAGCTGATCAACAAGACCGTGCCGGAAAAAATCCGCCTCGCCGGGGATCTGACGCTGGCGGATGCGGTAACCGAAGCAGACGCACTCGCACAACTCAAAGCCATTGCCAGTAAAAACCGGGTATTCAAAAGCTACATCGGCATGGGTTATTACGACACGCATACACCCCATGTGGTGTTGCGCAATGTGCTGGAAAATCCGGGCTGGTATACCGCCTATACCCCATACCAACCGGAAATTGCCCAGGGTCGCTTGGAAGCGCTGCTCAATTACCAGCAAATGATCATTGATTTAACCGGGATGGAGATGGCCAACGCCTCTATGCTCGATGAAGGTACGGCGGCGGCAGAAGCCATGGCGATGTGTAAACGCCAGAATAAAAAGAGCCGTTCCGATGTGTTCTTTGTGGACGCTGATACTCATCCGCAAACCCTTGCCGTCGTCAAAACCCGTGCCGAACACTTCGGTTTTGAGGTAGTCGTGGCCAAGGCAGATGAGGTCGTGAACGGTGATTACTTCGGTGCCCTGCTCTCCTATCCTGGCTCCAGCGGCGAAATCCGCGACCTCACCGCGCTAATTGAAGCAGCCCACGGTCAGAACACCCTGATTACCGTCGCCAGTGACCTGATGGCGTTGATGCTGCTGAAATCCCCCGGCAGCATGGGTGCCGATGTGGTGGTGGGCACTAACCAACGCTTCGGTATCCCCATGGGTTTCGGCGGTCCCCACGCCGGTTTCTTTGCCTTCCGCGATGCCTATAAGCGCTCCGCACCGGGCCGCATTATTGGGGTCTCCATTGATGCGCGAGGCAAGCAAGCCCTGCGTATGGCGATGCAAACCCGCGAACAGCACATCCGCCGCGAAAAGGCCAATTCCAATATCTGTACCTCGCAAGTGCTGCTGGCGGTAATGAGCGTGTTCTATGCGATTTACCACGGGCCGGATGGCTTGAAGCGTATTGCCAACCGTATCCATCGTCTGACCGCTATTGCGGCAGCTGCACTGCAAGCAAAAGGTTTTGGTCTCGCCCACAGTCAGTTCTTCGATACCATCACCGTACAGGTGGGCGATAACCAGCAAGCGATTTATCAAGCCGCGCTTAAGGCCGAAATCAATCTGCGCTTGGTGGGCAAGAATGCGTTGGGACTCAGCCTCAACGAGACCACCAGCCTGGCTGACCTGGAAGCGCTGCTGGCCGTCTTCGGCGTGAGCGGTTCTGATTTGCGTGGACTGGATCGTCAGATTACCGAGGGCAAAAACCTGACCGCCAGCAAAGCCATTCCCGCGGATTTGTTGCGCAGCGATGCCATCCTGAGCCATCCGGTGTTCAACAGCTACCACAGCGAAACCGAGATGCTGCGTTACCTCAAGCGCCTGGAATCGCGCGATATCGCGCTCAACCAATCCATGATTCCGCTCGGCTCTTGCACCATGAAGCTCAACGCGACCGCTGAAATGATCCCGGTCACCTGGCCGGAATTCGGCAAGATGCACCCCTTCGCGCCCATGGAACAAGCACAGGGTTACCGCCAACTGTTTGAAGAATTACAGGAGATGTTGAAAGCCTGCACTGGCTACGATGCCATCAGCCTCCAGCCTAATGCGGGTTCTCAAGGCGAGTACGCCGGCCTCGTGGCTATCAAGAAATACTTTGAAAGCAAAGGTGAAACCGAGCGGGATATTTGTCTGATTCCGGCATCCGCCCACGGCACCAACCCGGCTTCGGCGCAGATGGTCAGTTACAAAGTGGTGGTCGTGGCCTGTGATGGTAAAGGTAACGTTGATCTCAATGACCTGCGCGAAAAGATTGCCACCTACGGCGAAAAGATTGCCTGCATCATGGTTACCTACCCGTCCACCCATGGCGTATTTGAAGAAGGCATCACTGAGTTGTGTGACATGATTCATGCGGTCGGCGGTCAGGTGTATATCGACGGCGCCAATATGAACGCGTTAGTCGGTGTAGCGGCGCCGGGTAAATTCGGTGGCGATGTATCGCACCTGAACTTGCATAAAACCTTCTGCATTCCTCACGGCGGTGGCGGTCCCGGCATGGGTCCAATCGGTGTAGGCCAGCACCTTGCGCCATTCCTCGCTTCGCATCCCGTGCAGGATGTACCCGGTACAGAAACAGCGAACGGTACCATCTCGGCGGCACCTTGGGGCTCAGCCAGTATTCTGCCGATCAGTTGGATGTACATCCGGATGATGGGCAAAGTCGGCATGCGTCAGGCCACCGAATACGCCATTCTTAACGCCAATTATGTGGCGAAAAAACTGGGCGACCATTATCCGATTTTGTACAAAGGGACCCACGGTTTTGTGGCGCACGAATGTTTGCTGGATCTGCGTCCCTTAAAAGAAGCCAGCAGTATCAGCGAAGAGGATATTGCCAAGCGTTTGATGGATTTTGGTTTCCATGCCCCCACCATGTCTTTTCCGGTGGCAGGCACCTTGATGATCGAGCCGACAGAATCTGAATCGCAAATTGAGCTGGATAAATTTATCGAAGCCATGCTCACTATCCGCAAGGAAATTGCCCAGGTTGCCAGCGGCGAAATCAGCGCCGACGCCAGCGCACTACACAACTCGCCTCACACGCAAGACGACATCATGGACGAAAACTGGAATCGCGCTTATAGCCGCGAAACCGCCGGCCGTCCGGCGCCCTGGCTAAAGCAACACAAGGTATGGCCGAGCGTTAACCGTATCGACAATGTCTACGGGGATCGAAATTTGATTTGCTCTTGTCCGAGCATTGAGAATTATCAGGAGTGATAAAAACAGCAAGGGTTCTGATTCAGGCAAGGAACATGGTTATCATGTTCTTTGCCTCTGAACTCCTG
Source organism: uncultured Cellvibrio sp. (assembly GCA_946886255.1). The sequence continues at coordinate 3,810 of CAMPIG010000130.1, forward strand.
CAAAAATTTAACACAATCAGTACTACTTATTATTAATTCTTGCAAGCCCACCCGTAGTGGCACTGTTTTGTCCAGAGTTACTGTTGCTACTCCCATGCCCTTTTAAACCAACATCTCTAGCTTTCTGCTCGCGGGCCTGCTGCTTGGCTGCATCTTTTAGTGGCGTTTGATAAGTGTTTAAATTTGCGACGGATTTATTTTCCTTTTTAGCCTTCGCCGCTGCTGATCCAAGAGCACTTGCCTGAGTTTTTTGCTGCTTTTTAGAGAGCAGATGCGCAACGATACCTTTTTGCCCGATACCACCTTTAGCACACTTCCCGCCGGGATGATCATTGACTTTAATTGGATTAATAATCAGATAACCCTTATTCAGTTTTTTTTCGCAGGCGGGGCATATGAATTCCATAAAATTCTCCTTCTAACGCATGATAGACATAAACCTTACACTCAAACCAATATGTACCTTCTACCATTTTAACCACCCACAAATAGCGCGCCTATTACAGATCATTACAACGGTTTGTATGAATGTTTATCTAGCCAAATGACACGCACCTATCCACGATATTTCTGACGACAACGTAATGATCTGTAATTCATGAACCTCATGTTCTTTTTTAAACTGGGAGAGATTATTGATGATCAATAATTTGAATAAAATTTACTTTTAAAAGGATATCTTTATGTCAAGTCCAGCAGATGTAACTATCAAAAACAGAACCAATCAATCCATTACCACCAAGGTGACGCGGGATTCCTGGGTCGAGGGCGATGGCGGCACCATCAATGGTAAAGTCATTCCTAAAGATGAAAACGGGGTGTTTAGAGTTACAGCAAAAACCGGTCACCACGGCGAACTGGATATTGCTTTTATTGGTGGCGCTAGCGGTGCCGATTTGGGCACTTTAAAAATATTGAATATCAAAGATCCGCAAAATGGCGTGGAAAGCTTGGCGGTTTCATCTAACCTGCCAAACATTGATGTATCCGCAATGGGATACAGATCATCTCCCGGGAACGAGGACTTAAGACGAATAGACTTTATTATTGTTGAAAAATAAAATCGTTACGTTGTGTTTTTTCTCAACATGCAAAGAACGTGGCTCCCACGCTCTTTGCTTAACAACACTTCTAATAAGAATTAGAATTTCGATACCGCCGAATTTAATTGTATGCGGCCAGCATTGATAACAACGTGTTTCTGACGCAACCACATGCCCAATACCGATAAGGCAATCATCGCCGTCATCAAAAGCTCACCGCCATCTTCCGCCAGTGTAAAGACAGTTTGCGATACGTTCTCGCCGAATAACCCGTGCAAGGCATCGACGCCAACACCAAAGAAAATCAGTAGGGCAAAATAGAAGCTAAATAACAAATAGGCACCGAAGTCTTCTTTGGTGGTTATTGTGGTGACGCCGATCACCCAACATATAACAGCAAACAAGCCTGTTGTGGCAAAGCCCAGCAAATCCCCAGGCACGGGTTCCAGGCTCCAAAGAGCAACGTAAGCATGCCCAATGGATTCATGGAGTTTGAATGCATCATCGAGAAAAATAATAAACATAATGGCGGACCAGGCGAACCAGGTTTTCTTGTGCTGCGCCACAGCAAATAACAAAAACAACGCTGATGCTGCCAACTCCAATACATAGCCAAAGATTTCCGGGTAACCCCGATCAATAAACGAAAACTCCACCTGCCCGTAGAAGAAATTGTCGGTCAGTTGATATTTTTCAACATAGGCATAGGTAATAAAACAACCGATGAGTAACAGACCAATAACCGTCACACCCGCGACGCAACTCCGGTGTAGGCGATCCGGTAACACTAACAGGTCTTTTGCAAGACGCGGACAGGAAAGCAAAACGCTGCCGACAAATTTAACAGGGGCTTTTTTTACCAGTACTTCTTTAATAGGGACTTTCGCTGCAATCTGCATATCGACCTCCTTAGATGAAATCCATAGCAGCATTTCGCTATTCGTCATAAAAATGTCACAAAACAGGAATAAAGTAAAAAGTTTTAAATTTTTTTGTGATGACCTTCCAGGACAAGGCTGTTTTTGCTGCCGTTCGCGGCACAAAAATCCTTGCTCGTGATTACCTACTCCCTCGATAAAAATTTCACCGCCACATCCGCGCACCGGCGTCTAGCAACCAAAGAGACAAAAAAGAAAAATGATAAAAAGAGAAATGCGCCAGATCGCCATTTATAACGATCCGGTCTCAATGCATTTCAAATTCGGTTTACGAAAAATATGGCGCAGCTATACTCTACGGATTAAATAGATCCGGCACCCGATAGCGGTACGGTAAATGAAGGGAAAATGATACCGAGGAATGTCCATGAGCATTGTCATCGCTTACCAATCGCTAAACTCCAATGTGAGTTCCGACCACACCATTGAAGCCAGCACCTCGCAGATGCACACACGCAAAGCTCAGCGAACGCTGGCCAAGAAAAAAACTGAACGTTTTTCGCTTAATTTCCCCACCATTGATGACCCCAAACCGGACGTTGCTGTGTTCGGTCCCGCACAATTGGTAAAAACAGCACCAGCCGAATTTATGGATGTTGAAAAAAGCAAAGGGCGCAAGAGAAAACGCGGCGAGATGGAAGCGGAAGACAAAGCGTTAAAAGAAGCCGCCGACAAAATGCTGGGAATGTTTCAGGGTAAAGCTCGGCAAATTTATCAACACGCACAGCGGGAGTTTGGTCAGGCATGTAATTTATTGGTGTTCGGCGAGTTGAATGCCAGCCATAAAAACTGGTTAAGCACCCGGCCTGCTACCGGCGAGATGATTCATGCTTCCGTATTCCCCAAAGCTTGTAACTGTTTCAGTCTGCACAGCGCCAATTCCGCCAGCACAACCCAATTTATTGCCGAAGGTGATGGTTGGGTGGCTGCAAATTGCAACGGCATCAGAGTGGTCTTCGTTCACGTGCCCAACAGTTTGGCGACCGATAGCGGAAAAGCCACCAAATTTTATAAAGATATAAAAAACAAAGTCGTCAACAGCACTGCGTCAGGCGGCGGCGTTGTTGATCTGGTGATGGGCGATACCAATCAGGCGAGTGCTTTGTTCAGCCCCAAGATTATCTCCGCCGGTATGGATGGAAAATTTTCTGATGCGGGCACGGAGTCCAGTATTTCACCGGTGGATACTCACGGCGTCACCTTCAAGGGCACCAATTCAGTGGATACGAAAAAATTTGACGTAGCGATATACAACACTGCCACTGTGAAAAAAATTGATGTCCGATATTTTTCGCAGTTCTCGCATCACGGTGCTCTTGCTGCAGCCTACACCGATCACATGGGAATTTTAGTCAGGATTGATAAGAAGTAGCAAAGAGGCGATTGAAAAAGTCCGATCGAGACTGCACCTGATTGGACTTAAAAATCAACCCGTTCACACAAGGCCGACAAGTTTTATTAATAATACAGAAGCCACAACGACCAGGAAAGCAGCGACGGCCGCGTAACGAATAACACCTTTCATATCTCTCACCATTTGCTGCCGTTGCAAATCCAGTTCAGCCAAAAAATGGTTAGTGTTATCGCGCAGTTCAAATTCAGCTTTTGCCACTACGGTTGTGATATCCGCCGTGGCCTTCTCCACTGCCCGATCCAGCATAGGCTCAACTTTTTCGTCGAGGACGAGCGTAATTCTGTCCTGCACCTGATTAAGTTCATTTTCCCAATCGGTAGTTAACCATGCCATAACAAATATCCTGTCGATAGGTGTAAAAAATAGTGCGCCATCAATCCCGCAAAAACCAATTTCAGGAAAGTAAGTGAATAGATTTTTTAATGCAAGTCGGACAAGGCTTTTTCAGCCTCCACAGCGAAGCATTCAACACGCTCACCCTCTTCGATCGTACCAATGCCTTTTTTCAAGGCAACGCGGCGCGGAACAAATTTAAACAGACCACTGCGCTTTCCGTAATGGTAGATCTTATGACTTGCCAGGATTTCTCCAGGTTCCGCCGCCGCTTCAAGGCGAGCCGCCATACTGACAGCAACACCTTCAAGATCGGGCACACCGGTGACCTCGTTGTGGACCACCGACACTTCACCTAATTCCACACCAATTCTCAATTCAAAACCTGCGGCAGTTAACACATTGCGGATCATGCAAGCACACGAAAGCCCAACGGTGACATTTTTAAAGGTGACCCGAAGAGAGTCCCCTTCCATATTGGGGTGCCCTGCCTCCCATTTTTTAAGGATCGGTTTAACCAACCCACGAAACAGCGACAATTTTTCAGACAGCTCATCATCAGCCCATTTTGAAAAACCCTTCAAATCCATAAATAGAATGGTGAGGTTGCGCACCTGTTGCTTTTCGTGGTCAGCCGCCAACTCCAGTAAACGAGGCCAAAACTCTTCGCGAATTGCACCAATTTTTTCCTTTAACTGAATATGCAATTTCGCATCGCGGCGCAGGGCTAGCTGCGCCAATTGAATACGCTCTGCTTCGTCCTGCAATTGAAGTTTGAGTTCAGTGGGGTTGTGTGGGCCAACCTCCTCCACCACAAATTTCACCAAGGCACCACCCGCTACGTCCGTGATGGATTTCAGGCGGAGAATCGTGCCCCAATGAGCAGCAGCGAGATGCTCAATAAATATAGGTAACGTCGCCAACTCATGGTCAATCAGGCGATAGGGGTAACGCAACTCGATAGTGATGGCTTCAGCAAAGATGCGCTCAAATTCATGTTGGCGATAAACGGTTTTCTCTTTGCCGGATTTGTCCCAAAAAGCGTAATGGCATTCGATGTTGGAGATATCCCAACCGGTGCAAGTCATCTTCCACAAACGCGCTCCGGTAATATTGGCATTGGCAAATTTGGTGCCTATCAGGTTAGCTTCACGCAGGTCAGAGTTCACCAGATTCGCGCCGCTGAAGTCGGTTTCCTGCAAATCCATGTTGCTGAAATCCACTCCACTGACATTGGCCGAGCGGAACACCGCACCGACCAATACCGCACTGCGTAGATCAGCATTGGTCAACTGGGCATTGACCAACAGGGCTTTGGTTAAATCAGCTCCCTGAAGGTTGACCCCTTCCAGGTTCGAATTGGTGAGATCAACCCGGGCGAGCTGTTGCCCTTCGAGATTACTACCCGCCAGGGACACATCGCGCAGCATAAAGCCGCTGATGTCGTGCCCGCGAAAGTCAATATTTTCGAGCTTGGCGTTGCGTGTATTGGCGGTGAGCATATTGGCAAAAAACAACACCGAGCCACTGAGATTGCAACCGCACAAGTTCGCGGCAATCAGTTTTGCATGGGAAAAATCATTGTCTTTTAAATAGGCGCCTTGCAAGTTTGCCAGAATCAAATCCGCATGTTTAAAACTGCATTGGGTGATGCGCGCGTTGCACATAGATACTTTGGAAAAATCAAAATCATCAAACTTCATCCCGGTCAGCTCCACACCGTCCAGGTTCAAATCGCCAACCGCATGACGCTTACGCCAGTTATTCCAGGATTTTGCGCCTTTGTTGAGTTCTTGAATAATTCGATCTTTATCCATATCCATTTGCTACATCTGAGGGTCAAAACGAAAGGGGGATGATGGTGCAGGCGAGAGAATACTGAATCCGCAGCCAGACCTGCCGAGGGATTATAGCGAGCATTTTGTGCCATGATCCATATTAATCGTAAAATATCATATATAGGAAATACATACGCGCTACCCCAAGGGTGGCCAGTGAAAGGACCAGGAAAAGCAGTAAATAGCAGAAGGGATTTAAAACCGAAACTCAGCAACCGAAACTGAGCAATCTCAATAAAGCAACCTAAATAGACGACTGGGTAGATACGAAACAGGCATTATAGTTATCCCGCGCGGAAGGAATCGGCACCATCATTCTGCTGTCGGCGGTGAGGACTTTTCGGCTGACAAGCGGCTCATTTCTTCCTTCAGCGTCATGATATCGGCTTCCAGCTCCCTGAGTTTGGAGGAATCTACTACTTGCGGCTGGACGAAGACGTTGGTGATCTTGGCGCGCACTCGCCAAACTTCACGCACACTGTCCATGGGAATGGAATAGGTTTTGTAATCAGTGTTGTCGCTCTTGAGAATCAGCATATTGCGATCTTCTTCGTACACATAAGTGCGCTTCGCAACGATGCCCTCTTCTGCCACCACAATACTCAGCGCACCGTTCTCAATAGCGATTAACTCTGGCAACCGCTCACATACCACAATCTCGCCGGGATAAATAGATGGGATCATGCTATCGCCTTCTACTTCAAACAAGCGATAACCACCCGCTTCATAGCCGGGAATTTTATAAACTTCCAAAGTATCCAGATATTTTTCATCCAGGTAATTTTCTATATACCCTGCATGAGCTTCTCCACGAATTAACGGAATGTATCCTTTACGATTTATTTGATAACCGTTATCCATAAGTTGCGGCTCTCTTTCGCTTGGCTGGTAGAAAATTTCTCCCTCACCTGTCACTAACCAATTGCAATCAACGCCAAAAACACGATTGATCTTCAACAAGCTATCCAGTGAGAGTTTGGATTTTTGTGATTCCAACTGTGACAAAGCGCCCTGCGTTATTCCGATGCGCGAAGCAAACTCCTGCTGCGAAAGGCTTAACATGTCACGCAATACAACTAATCTCGAATCATTCATATTTTTCACCATTCTAGATATTAATATACTAATGGCGCAACCTTTTTTATTAGCATT
>CAMPIG010000131.1 GCA_946886255.1 uncultured Cellvibrio sp.
TTGTGTTGGTGAATCATTCGCTCGCAGAAAAATTGCAACGCGATGAAAAAAGCCTTATCGGCAGAAAGGCCAGTTCCTTAGGCTGGCAACTGGATACACCGGATAGCGCAGCGGCGTTGCCGTGGTTGCAGGCGTTGTCATCGGGCCAAAAGCAGGTTGGCCTCCGGCTGGAGCTGAAAACGCATGAGCAGGAAAAACAAATCTTCCGCGTCAACGCCGTTCCGATTCTGGATGATAAGGGCAACAGTCAGGGTACCATCGCCAGCTTTGATGATATCTCTGAATTGGAAGCCAAAAACCATCAATTGGAAGAGATGGTTAAAGCATTGGCAGCAACGCAATTATCGATTGAAAATAAAAATCGCGAGCTTAACTACCTTGCGTCGCGCGATCCGCTGACCGATTGCTATAACCGTCGTTCGTTGTTTGATTATTTGGCAGTATCCTTTGATAAAGCACGTTCAAGTCACGCCGAGTATGCTTGCATCATGACAGACATTGATCACTTCAAGAGGGTCAACGATACCCACGGTCACGGTATGGGCGATGAAGTCATCAAGATGGTTGCCAATACCATTCGCGAGGTGATTCGCGAAGGCGATATTCTGGCGCGTTTTGGTGGTGAAGAATTCTGCATTATCCTGCCGGGCGCACCTATATCCCAGGCGAATTTGATTGCCAATCGCTGCCGCGAAAAAATTGCGGCGCAGTTATGTCAGGGAATCAAGGTAACATCCAGCTTCGGTATTTCATCCGTTCGGCTGGGAGCGCAAACGCCCAATGAACTGATCCATCAGGCTGACGAAGCGCTGTATTATTCCAAGGAGCATGGGCGTAACTGCGTGAGCAATTGGCAACCGAGTATGCGCATTGTCAATAAGACCACCGATAATCAACAGGCATTTTGACGTGCTGCACAAACTCCTTGCTGTTCATGGACAATGATCCGGTAGCCGATTATTCTGCGCTCTGAATCTGCGACAAGCGATGAATAACGATAAGGGAAGCTATTTTCATGAACATCACCATTGTGCTGACACTGGTTGGAATAATTTTAGGGGCGATCAGCCTCGGTTACGGCGGTTGGCTTGCCGGTGGTGTGATCGGTTATCTTGCGGGTCAACTCAAAAGTTTATCTGATCGGCATAAACAGCTCGAACGCGAGGTGGCGCAGCTCAAACAATCTTCAACGCCGGCTACCTCTGTGCCGGTGCAATCCCTTGCCGAACCGGTTCAAGCACCCCCGGCATCAACAACCGCAGCAAAAAAACCGCTGGTTGCAACAACGCAAAAAGCGCCTGCTCAATCCAACACAGCAGTGGTACCGAGCTCGCCATCGCCTCTGGCTGCGTCGTCACAAACGGATACTCCACCGCAAACTGTGGCCGCTCTGGCTCAAGCTCGGCAGCAAACACACCCGGCAAAACCAGATCCGTTCGATAAAGTGGCGCACGCGATTCGCCGGTTTTTTACCGAAGGCAATGTCATTGTGCGCATTGGTATGGTGGTCATGTTTTTCGGGTTGAGTTTTTTGGTCAAGTACGCTTCCAACCAAGGATTGCTGCCCATTGAATTGCGACTTACCGCCGTTGCTGCGGTGGCCATCGCCTTGATTGTTTTGGGTTGGAAAACCCGCAACAGGGCGGGGGGGTATGGTTTGGTATTGCAAGGCGGCGGTGTAGCTGCGCTTTATCTGACGATCTTTGCGGCGACCAAAATTTATACCTTAATGCCATCGGCTTTTGCCTTTGCTCTGATGTTGGTCGTGGTGATCTTCGGGGTATTTTTGTCGGTGCTACAAAACGCACAAATTCTTGCCCTGATGGCAACCGCTGGTGGATTTCTCGCGCCCATCCTCACCTCTGACGGTTCCGGCAATCATGTTGCCTTGTTTACATTTTATTTAATCTTAAACCTGGGCATTCTGGCCGTGGCCTGGTTTAAAACCTGGCGGACCCTGAATTGGGTCGGCTTTATATTTACGTTTATGATTTCTGTGGTGTGGGGTGTATTGCGCTATGAACCGCAGCTCTACGCCAGTTCCCAGCCGTTTCTGTTGGCTTTCTTTCTGCTTTATTTGGCGTTGTCTGTTTTGTTTTCACTCAAGCAACCGCCGAAACTCACCGGGCTGGTGGATGGCACGCTGATCTTTGGTTTACCGCTAGTTGCCTTTGGATTGCAGGCGGAATTGTTGCATCACACAGAATATGGTCTGGCCATCAGCGCGGTGATATTGGCGATGATTTACGGTGTGGTTGCGCGCTGGCTATGGGTTAAACATAAATCCACACAGCAATTATTGATTGATTCATTTACCGCGCTGGCGGTGGGTTTTGCAACCCTTGCCATTCCCTTGGCGATGGGTGCCGCCTGGACCTCGGCATCCTGGGCGCTTGAAGCGATCGGATTAATCTGGATCGGATTACGGCAGAATCGGTTATTGTCGCGAGTTGCAGGCTACCTGTTGCACCTGGCGGCGGCAGTTACCTTGCTGAGCCGAGGTGAACTGACAACCGGATCCATTCCATTGTTGACCGGTGATTTTATTAATCTGTTTGTACTCGCTGCCTCGGCGTTGTTGATTGCCTGGTTGTTATATCGCCACCTTGACGCCCTGTTGAAAGATGAGAAGTATCTGGAATTAATCGCTATGTTGATCGGCTGGGGTTGGTGGTTGATCGCAGGCATCAACGAAATAGCGGCACACGTTAGCGAGCAATATTTATTTGCGACGACTATTTTATTTTTCGCGCTGTCAACCTTAGCCATGTTATTACTCAGTCGCCTGGTGCAGTGGCAATCACTCACGCGAACAGGTTTTTGGTTGTTGCCGCTAACTGCACTCTCGGCCGGTGTTTACCATGGCTGGTCGGTACTGGAGTCAATAGCATTTCATCCTGCGCAAGGTTTTGGCTGGATGGCATTACTGGTATTTGTTGCAGTACAGTATCGTTTTCTCTGGCGGAGCAGGATGGATTCACGTTCAACCTTACTCAGTATTTACCATGTAGCGACGGCCTGGTTTTTATTGTGCCTGGTGTTCTGGGAAGCAAGTTGGTTGCAGCAGCAAAACAATTGGCAGGATACTGCGGCGGCGGTTTTATGGTTCGTCTGTTTTGCCTTGCCGGTGGTTGTGCTTATAAAACTGAATGGAAAAACCATCTGGCCGTTTACGACTTACGTCAATGATTACCGCCATATCATTCCCGCGCCGTTATTATTTTTATTGCTGTTGTGGTTTATCAAAGTCAGTACCTTCGCGGGCACTGTGCCTTTTATTTATTTGCTCCTACTGAATCCTCTTGACCTGGCGCAGTTGGCCGCTATCCTGCTGCTCTTCTGGTCATTCAAAGCCAATCTGGTTAATCTTGCCCAAGCCACTGCCGATATCCGCTATGGCCTGATCGCAGGCGCCGGGTTTATTTGGGTTAACCTTGTGCTCTTGCGTGCAATTCACCATTATGGTGAAGTCGCCTATGAAATTCCGGCTTTGTGGGATTCCGCCAAGGTGCAGATGGCGCTATCTATTTTATGGGTTATTTGCGCGTTGATCGTGATGAACCTGTCGCGGCGCATACAGGATCGCCACTGGTGGATTGCCGGTGCTGCATTGCTGGGATTGGTGGTATTGAAATTATTCACCAAGGACCTTACCGATAGCGGAACACTCGCACGGGTTGTGTCATTTATGGTGGTCGGCGCGGTGATGTTGCTGATTGGCTATCTGTCACCGATACCGGCAAAAAGTACCACGAACACGCCCGATCATCCTTCGGCATAGGCCAGGTCGGGTAAAATTTTTTCATTAATTTGTTTTAACAGTTATGCAATCGAACACTTTACAACTACATCCGGATATCACCAACCTGGTGCTGAACGTGGGTGATGAGAAAACGCCGGTGATTATCATCGATAATTTTCTCGCCAACCTTGACGCGTTTGTTGATTCAGTTTGCGCACAAGTTGATTTCGATGCGGAGAAGCAAACCTACTATCCCGGTTTCAGGGCGAGAATTGGTGAGGATTATTGTCGGCTGGTGGTCAATACCCTGGGGAGACATTTGTTCAAAGTCTTTGCTGTTCCTGAACATCACCGCCCGGTTCTGGACGGCGCTTACTACTCGTTGGTAGCAACGCCGCCGGAGCAATTATTACCCGCCCAGTGCCGGCCCCATTGTGATACCGCTATGCCTTATTATCTGGCGATCATGCAGTATCTGTCGCCAGGTGAGCACGGCGGTACCGGTTTTTTTAAACATAAACAAACCGGTTTTGAGCGCATAACGCCAGAGCGAAAAAATCAATACAGTCAATCGGTAGCGAGATTTGATCAGCTGCATGGCAATCCGTCGCAAAGTTACATCACCGCAAGCAATGACCAATTCGAGTTGATGGGCAGTGTTGAATACCGGCCCAATCGCATGATTATTTACCCCGGTAATCTTTTGCATTCGGGCTTGATTAATCCCGCCACCGATATTGACAAAAATCCGCGTACCGGCAGATTGACGGCAAATATTTTCTTAAATTTTATGCCGCGATAATTGCGCCGCTGATGCTCTCGTCCTGTTAAAAATTACGTAAAACCAAAGCGGCACAAACCTTCGGACACCGGGTTTTACACCGGAATATCGTCCGGCACATTGTCCACTTTCTGCGCGAGCGTTCCTGTGGGCGGCGAATACCAGCCCGGATCGCCATCCAGTTGGTCGCGTACTTTGACCAGGGTAAACATCCCGCCCATCTCCAGTTTGCCGTAGCGGCCTTCGCCCATCATCATTGGTAAGGTATTTTCCGGGCCGGGCATATGGCCCATGTCTGTATGCACCTGATGTTCTGCCATGCCGTGTTCGCCCATGGGCATATAATCGGGCAGTACTTTTTTTAATAACGCTTCCGGCTGCTTAACGCCGAGCATATTCGGCACGCCGTGGCCCATGGCGTTCATAGTGTGGTGGCTCATATGGCAATGAAACGCCCAGTCGCCGGGAACAGCGGTAAATTCCAGGTCACGGGTCTGGCCGACGCCAACGATCTCGGTCACTTCCTTGCGCCATTGGTTCTCCGACCAGCGGCCGCCGTCGGATCCGGTCACATCGAACTGCACACCGTGCAGGTGAATCGGGTGATTCCACATCGACAAATTACCTACCCGGATACGCACGCGCTCACCGGTTTGCGCCACCATGGCATCGATAAAGGGAAAGACTCTGCTGTTCATGGTCCACAAATCAAATTCAGTCATGACGCTGGGGTCGGGGCGGTAGGTGCCGGGGTGCACGGCCCAGTTGTGCAGCAGGATAGCGTAGTCGCGATCCACTGCCGGTTGGGTTGGCGTCTTGGGGTGGATGATAAACATCCCCATCATACCCAGCGCCATCTGCACCATTTCATCGGCGTGGGGATGGTACATATGGGTGCCGTGCTGTTGCAGGGGAAATTCATACATAAAAGTTTCGCCGGGTTTGATCGGCGGTTGCGTCAGGCCGCTGATGCCGTCCATGCCCCAAGGCAACAAGATGCCGTGCCAATGCACGCTGGTGTGCTCCGGTAATTTGTTGGTGACATAAATCCGCACCTGGTCACCTTCCACCGCCTCCAGCGTCGGTCCAGGGGTGCTGCCGTTGTAACCCCAGGCTTTGATGGTCATGCCCGGCGCGAACTCGTGCTCCACTTCCTCGGCAATCAAATGAAACTCCTTGACGCCATTATTCAATCGATACGGCAAGGTACGTGCATTGGGGGTAATCACCGGTCGGTAACCTTGGGCAGTCACGGCTGCTTTGGTTGTTGCCACACTGGTCAGCGGTTCGGGTTTTGCGGTGGCCTGGTGGTTGTGTTGTTGATGGTGACTGTGATCTTCAACCGCCTGAGCTGAGCCGGGGCGGGCGAGGCTTCCCATCAGGAGTCCGGCGGCGCTGCCCACCAATAAGTCGCGTCGATTAATCATGGTGATGGTCTCCGTGGTGATCTGGGTGAGCGGTACTCGGTCTGGCGGGTGCCGTATCGCCAGTTGGTTCAGCAATTGGCAGGGTTTTCCCAACGGCGAGCACCAGGGCCGTGCGTGCTTGCCAATAGTGTTTGGCAGCTTCGATACGGTCGGCGGCCAAACGAATTTGCTGTTGTTTGAGCGCCAGTAAATCAAACGGGCTGGCCAACATGAAGTTCACTTCTCGTTGGCTTTCGTTTAATTGTTCGCGAGCGGTCTTTTGCAGGGCCATTGCGTCCTGGTGAGCCTGGCGGGCATCGTCCAGTTGGCGCAATGCGAGGGCGATCTCGTATTCGGTCTTGCGCAATAAATGCGCTTCTTGCGCGCGAGCTGCATCGCTCTGGGCAGTGAGCCGAGCGAGTTTTGCCTGGCCGCGATCAAACAGCGGTAAGCCAAACTCCACTTCCGGTCCGGCATTGATAGCCCCATCAAATTCCCGTTCGACGTTTATCCCGGCGGTGATATCGGCCCAGCGGCTGCGGGTAATAATCGGGTGCTGATCGGCGAGAAAATCCTGTTGACGACGAATGAGTGCTAACTCGGGACGGTGTTGTTGAGCCTGGAGCAGCAAATCTGTTGCGAGAAAGTGCTCTTCAGGAATGTTCGGCAATTGCTTTGGCAATTCAAACGTCTGATGTGGCTGCAATCCCAACAGGTAGGCCAGTTGTAAACGGCTGGTGTCCGCGGCTAACCGGGCTTGTCGAATCTCCTGGCTGATCTGCTGCATGGAACCTTGATGCTGTAGAAAACTGGCTGGCGACAGATTGCCGGCAGTGCGCATCGCTTGCGCGAGAGCGTAGGCCGCGTCATTGGCTAGCTGGTACTGTTCAGCCACCGTCAGGTGTTCCTGAGCGGCAACCGCGGCAAAGTACGCAGACTGAAGTTCGTGGATTGCCTCATCGAGACGCCCCTGCAACGCCAATTGTTGCTGAGCCAGTTCCGCATCCGCCAGGTCTATGCGTAACGAGCGGGTCAGCAGGTCGAGCAGGGATTGGCTCAGCCCCAGGTCCAGTTGCCAGCGTCCGCCGCCTTCCGAGCGCAGGGCGCCCACTGCAAAATGTGGATTGGCAATTAACTCGACCTGCGCCCGTCGGGCATTGGCGATGCCCAGCTCGGCCAGTAGCATTTCAATGCGCGGGGCGTTTAATAACATCAATTGCGTGGCGGTCTGTGGCGTTAATGGCTGGTGTAACAACTGTTCAACCACCGCATCGCGTTGCGCAACACGTAACTGCAAATCCGGATGGCGGCTTGCCAGTTGGTGTTCAAGATATGTCGAGCTTTTCTGGGGTGAACTTGCTGGTGGTGGGCTCCAGCTTGCGCAGGCGCCCATCGTCATGGCCGCCATCACCAGGGCGGCTTTGTGGATCAGATTGTTCATTTTCATTGCCTGTCAGTCTGCCGGCCGAAGGTCATCCGGCCGGAAATCACATGAACGGAACGTGCCGACGTTAAACGTCGGTAATGAGCAGCGGGTGATCAGGCGAATCGGGGTGGGCGATGTGGATTGTCGAGCAGGACAGAATGCAAGGAAGGGGTAGGGAGGCTGGTGTAATGTGTCGGTAAAATCGTGAGCGCTGGCAAATTTTGCGGCAACAGGATGGCGCTGTTGGAATGACAGGAGACCTGGCAGTGGTAACACGCGTTTTGGTTGTCGGCTTCAGAGGCAAGGTTTTTTGCGTTTTCCTCAGCACCGCCGCAGCCTTGGTGAACTCTGTGCTCATCTTGCTGGGCTTGCGGTTCGGTGGCGCTATCCAGCCAATGACAAGGCAGCCACAACCCGGCGGCGGCTTGCATAGGCAGCCACAGGCACAGCAGTGCCACGAGCAGAGTATGAGGTCGCGATAGGGTTTTCATGTTATTCCGAGTTGCCCGCACTGAAAGACGCGCCCATCTTAAACCTTGCCCTCGGGGAAAGGTCAACCCCTGCAGCCTTAAAGATTGCCATGAGCAAGAACCGCCATGGCCAAGGATTGCAGTTGACGCCGCCAGCCCTTAGGATGCTGCCCCTTGTTGGTGCAAACAGAGTTGGAAGATCCTGCATGACCTTTAAATCACTGCTCCATGAATGTCGGCTGTTGCTGGGCATTGAACGCAACACCACCAGCCACGGCGAGAAATTGATATCGGCATTGGGAGCGGTACTGGGTATCCTCGCGGTGTACTGGATTACGCGCTGGACTTTTCCGCATGGTTACATGAGTTCCGCGGGAAATTTTTTGATGGTGACGTCCATGGGGGCCAGTGCGGTGTTGCTGTTTGCGGTACCCCAGGGCGCCTTATCCCAGCCGTGGGCGGTTTTCGGCGGCCACATGATTTCAGCATTGATCGGCGTAACCTGCCATCTATGGTTTCCTTATCAAGCCTGGACCGGCGCCCTCGCCGTGGGGTTGGCTGTGGGAGCCATGCATTATCTGCGGTGTATCCATCCCCCCGGCGGCGCTACAGCCTTGGCAGCAGTAATCGGCGGTGCGGAAGTCTACGCTTTAGGCTATCACTATCTGGTCATGCCGATATTGATCAATGTGGTGGCGATCCTCGCTATGGCGCTGGTATTTAACGGCTTATTTGCCTGGCGCCGCTATCCCGCGCATCTTGCGCGCAAACACAAAGCGGCCGTGTCCACCAAACCCGCCGAGCGGCAATTTGAACTCACCCATGAAGACTTTGCCGCTGCCATGCAGGAGTTGGATTCTTACGTGGACGTAACCGCCGAAGGCTTGACCGAACTATTGGAGTTGGCCAAACAACACGCCGAAAAAAATATTACGCACCCCGACGAAATTATCGCCGGGCACTTTTACAGTAACGGAAAACTGGGAAACCTGTGGAGTGTACGTCAGGTGATCGACGCTTCTGCCGAGCAAAAAAATGCGGCCAGGGATCAGGTTATTTATAAGGTATTGGCCGGTGCCGGTGCATACGAAACCGGCATTTGTCGGCGCGACGAATTTCAACAGTGGGCGCGATTTGAGGTGATCCAACAACAGGGACGTTGGATAAAAGTAGACGAAGATTGATTAATTTTCCGCTGTACGGGTGCCAGTTTTTTTGCTGTACCACTGTTACAAATTACTACAAATTTATTCTGGGGAGAGAAATTTTTCCACGCTACCATGCCCGTGTTTCAACAAGCTGCCAATGCCCAGCACAACACGAGGTCTAAAGCGAATAATGAACGGGAAAATTTTCAGTGCAGGTTTTAAACACTATTCCACGGTAAGTGTGTTGGCCATCGGCCTCATGGGTGCTGCATGTGCCCATGCCACTACTGTGCAATTTCAAACTGTCATGGGTGATTTTGAAGTTAACCTGTTTGACAAAACCACGCCCAAGACCGTTGAAAACTTCCTCAAGTACGTTGAGGAAGGTGCGTTTGAAGAGACGATTATCCACCGCTCGGTTCCCGATTTTATTGTGCAGGGTGGTGGTTATGAATACCCTGGTACTCTGCCGCTGAAAGCGGTGACCTCCCACGCTGCTGTTGTTAATGAGCCTGTATATTCCAATCGTCGCGGTACTATCGCCATGGCCAAAGTCGGTAATAATCCGAACAGTGCCACCAACCAATGGTTTTTTAATCTCAAGGATAACAGCGGTAACCTGGATCGTCAGAACGGCGGCTTCACCGTTTTTGGTCAGGTAACCGGTAACGGTATGGCTATTATTGATGCTATGGCCGCCGTGAGCCGCTTTAATAAAGGCGGTGCATTAAATGAAATACCCTTACGTAATTACACCACCGAAGATCATGAAGAGGATGTCAAAGTTACAGACGAACACTTTGTGATGATTCAGAATATTGTCGTACTCGATGAAAGCCCCGATACCGCTGACGGTTTGAACCCGGTGAAAAATACTTCATTAAATGATGATGAAGACGACAATGATTCCGGCGGTGGTGGTGGCAGCATCGGCTTTTTGACTATACTACTGCTTGGTTTCCTGGCAGCAGCCCGCAAGATGATTATGCGGAGGCGCCAGGTTTCATAAAGCGACACGGGAACAGGAGCGGTAATGATTACGTATTTCTATTGGGCTGTTGTCATCGCGTTAGCCATGGGTGTTTTATGGTTACTGGGCCGATTGAATAAATGGAAAGCGGGATTCATTGCCGCGTTGATCATACTGCTGGTCGGATGGGCCGCATACTTTTTCCATTTTGAGCAAGTTTTCGTTAAACGTTATGGCGGTGTTATGTCCATCAACGTGCCGGATGGTCAAATGCATATCACGGCCACATGGAAAGACGATAATCTCTGGATCGAAAACTACGATCCCCAAACCAATACCTGCCATTTCAATGAATATTCCAAGGGAAATTTGTTGCAGGGGGGGGTGGGGGTGGGGGGTTCTGGTGGGGTGTGGTGGTTGGGGTAGATTTTGTTGGGTGTCGGGGTGGGTGGGGGGGTTTCTCACCCCGCCCCCGCTGCGGGTGGGGTGTGGGGGGGGGGTGCGTCCCCCCCCCCGGGGGGGGGGGTTGGGGGGGGGGGGGGGGCGTTTAAAATTCCCCCCCCCCCGCCCCACCCCTTCACGC
>CAMPIG010000132.1 GCA_946886255.1 uncultured Cellvibrio sp.
ATGGAAATATAGGCTTGCGTATTACTAACCTCACTAACGAGTTTTATGAATACGTTTACTACGACGTCGATCAAACTATTCACTCACCCGGTGATGGACGCGGTGCAAGCCTATCCGTGAGCTTTGATTTGTAGTGAATGAAATTAACGAATCGTGACACTCGTTAAACTGACTTTTCTATGCTAACGCGTATCAATGCCAAGTACTATGAAGCATTCACTATGAAAACCATTTCAATTATTGGTGCCGTCTGCACCCATGAGCTGCGTACTAAAGTTCGCGCTAAAACACTACTGCTGTTATTGCCTTTGCTGCAATTGTTGGTTATCACTGCGTTGCTGAGCTGCTGGTACTATGTAAACAATGAACAACGCGCGCAAACGCATTGGCAAGCGGAAGTTCAGCGGCAATGGGAAGCACAGCCTGATCGTCACCCGCATCGGGTAGCGCATTATGGAACCTACAGTTTTCGAGCGTTGACACCCTTGAGTTTTCTTGATTCGGGGGTTAGTGATGCCGTAGGAAATTTACTTTTTCTTGAAGCTCACCGGCAAAATGCAGTGCAGTTTTCCGAAGCGCAAGCCGGTGGCTTGGGTGGCAGTTTTGTTAAGCTAACACCGGCGAGTTTGCTTCTGATTGTCTGGCCGTTACTACTGATTGCGGCGGCATTCGATACCGTGAGCAGCGAGCGTCACTCGGGTCGCTTACGTCAATTTATTAGTGGCGGCCTTTCTCTGCCGCACTGGCTGTTGGGCAAGACGTTGGCTTATGCACTATTGAGCTTGATCTTTTTATTGCCGTTATTCGTTACGGCCTTGGCCCTGGCCGCCTTGGCGCAAACGGAATTTACCGCTGACATTGTTTCGCGCCTATCTCTACTTTTTGTACTGTATTTTCTTTACAGTCTTGTCTGGATCGGGCTCATCGTGGGTCTGTCATCACTGCAATCCCATTCCCAAATCGTATTGGCTATGTTGTTGGGTATCTGGTTATTGTTTGTGCTTGTTCTGCCCCGTTTTCTGACGAGCCATTCCTTGCTGGCTTACGATTATCCATCGCGCGCGCAGTTCGAGATTCAATTGATCGAGGCGACCAAAGCCTTGGGAGACTCTCATAACCCCAACGATCCACATTTTAACGCTTTTAAAGCAAAGGTCCTGGCTGAGTATGGCGTATCGCGAATAGAAGACTTACCGGTCAATTACGCTGGGATAGTAATGGCTGAGGGCGAGCGCTTGAGTGCAGAAGTTTACGCTCAACATTATCGCGATCTGGTTGCGCAATTTGAGAAGCAGGATGCATTGTTAAATAAATTTTCGGTTGTGAATCCTTATTTGTTAGTACGCGCGCTCTCTATGCAACTGACGGCGAGCGATAGCCGGCATTTCTATCACTTTGAGCAGGCCTCGGAGGATTATCGTTATCAAATGATTCAAAAACTGAATCATCTGCACGCACATCAAATCAGTTATACAAACAATAAAACGCAGCGCTTGTCGGCTGAGCATTGGCAGGATTTTTCGTCGTTTTACTATCAAATACCCGGACTGGACTGGTCTATGGCCAAGCTCGGTAATTATTGGTTGTCGATAGCCTTCTGGGTTTTGGCACCACTTCTGCTTTTAATCTTCTGTTCAAAAAGAATTCGAATCTATGCAACGACTTAAGTTTGAATTGACGCTAATGCTCCACGGGTGGGCGATTAGATTGGCGATCCTGATATTTCTCGGAGCGGGCCTGCTGGCGATTATTCAGGGCGTCGATCGGGTAGAGCGCGAGGCCGTCCATGTTGATGATCTACAGGTGGATTTTCAGCAGCAGCTAGGTCATTGGCAGGAGCAGTCAAAACAACAGTCTTTTGACTTTGGCAGCATGGGTTATTATTTTTTTTCGCCCACGTATATATCTACCGGTCCGTGGGCGGCGTTAGTTTCCGGACAACGCGACAGCGCTATGCTTAAACATCGTGTGCGATTGCTGGCGATCAGCGGGCAGTTGTACGGAAGTGAGATTCATAATCCTAATATTCAATTATTGGGTGGCCTGGATCTGGCATTTGTGTTTGTCTATCTTCTGCCACTAATCATAGGGTTGCTGTGTGCTCGTTTGCTGGCTGAGGAAGTTCAGTCGGGACGCTGGCCGTTGCTCAAAGCAATGGCGAGTCATAGGATTTTGCAGTATCGACTTGCTTTACGTTTTGGATTTCTAACGCTGATTAATTTGTTGTTGTTATTGACTGGTGCGGTGATCGCACATATCTCACTTGACGCAAGTTTTTTTGCCGTTTTACTGGCAATTCTGGCTTACCAACTTTTTTGGTTTGCAATGTGTGGTTTTATCATCCGGTGGAAATTTAATAGCGTAAACAGCTATCTGTCATTTGTTAGTGCCTGGTTGTTGTTTGTTGTAGTGATACCTGGGCTTTCCTCTTTGTACCTGAGCAGCGTCTATCATACCGATTCAGGGATGGCGCTTTCGATCCAACAGCGCGATGCAATGCATTCCGCCTGGGATAAAGACAAACAAGCCTCGTTAGATGAGTTTTTGGGTATTTATCCCCAGTTCGCTGATACACCGAAACTGCCCGCTGCCTTTCATTGGAAATGGTACTTCGCCATGCAGCACATGAGTGACCTTGCTGTTGCAGATGAAACCGCCGAGTATCGCCGCACTATTTCTTCCCGTATCAACGCAGCTGAGAAACTCCAATGGTTTTCACCCGCTGTTTTACTTCAAAACTTACTTGAGCGCACTGCCGACACCGATACACGCTCGCAGCAGGATTATTTGCAAGCCATCGAGCGTTATCACGGCGAATTGCGCGACTATTACAACATCCGTCTGTTCTACGATAAACCCATAGCAGCGGATGAGTTGTCTGACTACCCGCGCTTCAATTATTTGCCAGAGAATCGTTCTCCGCCACTATTGAATAGCCTTTTCTTATGCTGCCTGGCCGGTTTTTTAATGTGGATTTCTGTGAATAAAAAGCTGACGCTCTAAAAAATGATGCTATACGGCGCAGCATTCAAAGCTCCTGACATCTTTAACATACATGAACTGGATCAGTGTGTGTTGAAACCTAACAACGATTCTATTTCCACTTAATCACTCGAGAATTTCATCTCTATGATATTTCGTAATTACCAGTACCGTTTTATTGCACGATTTACTACCCTTGCCGGCTTTTGTCTGGCTGGCATGAGTTTATTGAGTCACGCCGACATGACAGGATCCGCATCCAGAATGGAAACACTGCTGGTGACAGGTGAGCAACAACAAATTACCTTGGCTGCGGATAACTTGCCCGCAAAGACGACAACCATTGATTCTGAAGAAATCCTGGCCACCAATGTGGGTAGAGATATCTCCAATATTTTTCGCCGGGTTCCGGGCGTGCTGGCAAACAATATTGACCAAGGTGATACCGGTAATGGCTTCCGGATGCGCGGGTTTGCAACCCAGGGTACGCACGGTGCTGACACAGCTATTTACGTTGATGGTGTTCCGCAAAATCTTCCGTCCAGTGAGGCGGGGGCAGGGCATGGGCCTGCATTTTTAGAATGGCTAACACCAAACATGATTCAAAAAGTGGAGGTCATTAAAGGCCCCATTTCTGTATTACATGGAGATCAAAATCGGGCCGGTGCGGTAAATATTCATACCGTCGGTAGCGACGTACGTTCAAGTGTGGGAGTCGCGATTGAAAGTTATGAAGGCAGGCGTGGCAACTTGGTTCTTTCGGGAAAAATAGGGCAGGTAGATCACGTACTGGTCGCTGATACTTATGACGCAGAAGGTTTCCGTGATCAATCCGAAACCCGGCGCGATAATATTTTTTGGAAAGGATCAACCGTATTTAATGATGGTTTCTATAGCTTCAGCCTGAACCATTACCGCACCGATTTTATTGCGGCGGGTTATCTCGGTTACGATCGTTTGGTAGCTGGCGCAGTTGAACCCCAAGCGGTGCAGGAAAATGCGTTGCCAAGCTACGGTGAAAATAGTCAAACCGGTATTGTATTTAATCGCCGGCCAGCAAGCAGCGAATACGGTCTCTATGCCACTGTGTACGGGCTTGATATTGATCGGCAGCGTGGCACCACGGGTGGTAGCGTCGTACACAATGTTGGTGAAGATGATCGCAAAGCGATTGGCGGACGCATCGCAACTAACATGGCGGCAGGCGAAGATGCAGCAGTTTTTGTTGGTATCGATTTCCGTCGCGATCGCGGCGACGCTATTCGCGAGCGTTACGAAAATTACCTGGGTACGGGCAACTTCTTAACGAATCTGGATATTGATCTGGTTACCTACGGAGTCTTTGTTCAAGGCCAATATCGATTTGCTGAAAACTGGAAGGCAATTGGTGGCGTTCGTTACGATGGCTTTGATTACAAGATTGACAATAGAAAATTTACCGATGCCGATGCTGATTATAGCGATGGTGTTATCACACCGAAGTTCGGTCTGGCGTGGATAGCAGCGCCGAGGCTGGAACTGTTTGCTAACGTCGCTGAGGGATTTCGGTCTCCCGCCGCGCAACAAATCAGCCCGGGTGGTTCATTAGGCCCACTGGGCCGAAGCGGTGGTCTCATGAATACGGAAATCAGCCCGTCAAAAGTTCGTTCGTACGATGCCGGGTTTACCGCTGAACTGGTCGAACAGCTGACGCTATCGGCGTCGGTTTATTACATTGAAAATGAAGATGAAATTGCGCAGACGGCACCTGATACTTTTTCATCGGTCGGCGGGTCTACCCGCAAGGGATTTGAGATGGATTTACGGTATCAACCCACCGATCAATTCAGCATGTATGCAAATTACGCGCGCGTGCTTGAAGCCGTGTTAGTTGATCCGACCCGAGGCACTGGTCAATCGATTTCAGTTCCGGAAACCCTCGCAAAAATCGGTGCGACCTATGGAACATTTGTCGGCAATGGGCAACTGGCAGTTAATGCTGATGCCTATGTTATTGCCGATATTCCCTACTACAGCGGTACTCCATCTGCAGAGCGTGACA
Source organism: uncultured Cellvibrio sp. (assembly GCA_946886255.1). The sequence goes on from CAMPIG010000132.1 coordinate 5,024, forward strand.
TGCCAACCTTTACTCGCTATGACACGCGCATCAGTTACACCCTCGCACCTTATGAGATGGCAATTTATTGGACCTGGCAACCCCATGAATTTGCCAGTGAGGCCGCCTATGCAACGGCGACCGGATTGATGGTGTCTCCACAGCCTACCGACTTCGGCGGCATATCGCTTCGTTACCAGTTTTGATCATGACAGATATGAATACCTTCCCTGTTCTGCATGCTGCCAACGTCATTGTTGAGCGCGATAAACGTCTCATCTTAAACAAGCTGACATTAAGTGTCCCCGCAGGTTGTGTGTACGCGTTGTTGGGCGGAAATGGCGCAGGCAAGACCACAACGCTGAGCCTGTTTTTAGGTTTTGTTCAGCCCAGCTCCGGAGACGTTTCCGTGGCGGGTCGGGTGCTGCAGAAAAATGATCAGTTGGTTAAACGCGAACTCGCATACTTGCCGGAAAATGTTGCGCTTTATGCGCATTTAAGCGGCATCGAGAATCTGATTTATTTTGCTGCACTGGCTGGGCTTGCGATTACGACTCATGAAGCGCGCGAATTACTCGCGCATGTGGGGCTAGCTTCCCATAGCCACACCCAACGCATCAAAGGCTATTCAAAAGGTATGCGGCAAAAGGTTGGACTTGCCATCGCGGAAGCTAAACATGCCAAGGCTATTCTTCTCGATGAGCCCACGTCTGGGCTTGATCCTGTTGCAGCAGACGAATTTGCGCAGCGGTTGCGGGTGCAGGCCGACGCGGGCATTGCGGTGTTGATGGCCACGCATGATTTATTTAATGCACTGGAAGTGGCCGACCGAATCGGCATACTGAATCACGGGCGTCTAGTGGAGCAGTTTGATGCGCACACGGTGGACCACTCGGCATTGCAACGCGCTTATCTTGATCACGCCTGGCATGCTTCATGATGACTCCATGTATCAAAAAAGAAATCTTGCTGCTGCTGCGTGATGGCAAGGTGGTTTTTGCCAGTGCGCTGTTGTTGTTAATGTTGTTGGTATTGGCAATAAGTTCAATGGCGCAGCATCAGGCCAGGGAAGAGGAAAAGCGGCTGGTGGGAGAAAGTGCGCGTGAGCAATGGGACAAGCAAGGTGTAAAGCACCCACACCGTGGTGCTCACTTCGGCATTTACGTATTTCGACCAAATACTGCGCTTGCAGCAGTCGAGCCAGGGGTTTTACCTTTTACCGGGCAGAGCCTCTGGTTGGAGCCGCACCGTCGCAACATGACGCGTTTTAGTGAGGCCACTGATGCCGGGCCTGCACAACGTTTGGTGGACATGGCACCGGCATTTATCTTGTATGGATTGTTTCCGCTATTGATCCTCTCGCTCGCGTTAAATCAGATTCCCCAGGAGCGGGAAGACGGCACTTTAAGGATGCTGCACAGCGCCGGCTTTTCTCCTTCAACTCTTATTTTCAGTAAGCTCGTTGCACAGTGGGTGTTGATCGGTGCAGTACTGTTGCCCGCTGTTCTTACAGCGATCTTTATCTGTGCGTTGACCGGACAGGGGGAGATTTGCATACGCATTGTGTTACTCACGTTTGCCTACGGGTTTTTTTATATAGTTATCGGTGCACTGGGGCTTGCGGTTGGTATGCTGGTTCGCAGCGTTAGAGCTGGGCAGCTGTTAGCAGTTGTGATCTGGGCGGTCGCTATTGTCTTGGTGCCTCGTTTAGCCAATGCCGCCGCGCAAGTGATGGTACCACTGCCGCACGCTGCAGATTTTTGGGCTGCTATTGAACGCGAGTACACCGATGGTCCGCCCGATGGTGTGTCGTTGGCGGAAAGAGTGGCGGGATTCGAAGCATCACTGCTGCAGCAGTACGGTGTAGATGATTTGAATGATGTGCCTATTGGTGTTAATGCAGCGCGACGATTATTTCGTGATGCCTATGCCGATGAGGTTTACGAAAAACATTTCTCCCGTTTATGGGCGCTTTATGCTAACCAACAGCAAATATTGCAGTGTTTCGCCGTTGTAAGTCCAGTCATTGCCATCCGCAATATTTCGATGACGTTATCAGGCAGCTCTTTGGCCGATCAGAAACATTTCGAAGCCGCGAGCGAAACCTATAGGCGCCACGTCAACACGACTATCGACGAATGGGATCTGCACCACACGCAGGGAATCGTTTCTTTTGAAGTGCAGTACAGCGACGCTGACTTGTGGCAGAGCATTGGAACCTTTAGTTATGTTCCACTTCACTGGACGCGCTCCGTTTCCCATGCATTGCCGGATTTTTTCGTACTATTGGGTTGGGTAATTTTTGCGGGTTTGGTGTTAAAAAAGACGGCACGGAGGCTTGTTCCATGAAACTTTTATGGCAGGTTGAATGGCTACGATTTATTCGTCGGACGACCAATGTATGCGTTCTCGGTGTCTTCACTGCGGTGCTCACGGCGAGCGCCATCTGGTCTGCATTGGAAGCGCGTGAGATACGCGCTGAACAAGCTGCCCAACGGCATGAACGAGAGGAGACAATTCGCAATGCGGTCGTCGAAGTGCCCGAAGGTGCAGCGCTTGATGCCGCAGCCAAACAAGCTTTTTATTTGGGGCGCGCGAATTCCGGCATCGTTGGTCTCACACAATTAGCAGCGTTGGAGGGCTTGGCGTTGGGAGTATCCCGGTTTCGACAACTGAGTACGGATATTCGTGTATCTGTCGAAAGTCGATTCGCTGACGGGCGGCGTAGCGACAACTTCATCAATCCTGCGCTGGGTGGGTTGGGGTATCTTGATCTCGCGACTGTTATCGTGCTCTTTCTGCCGTTGGCAGTTATCGCGCTTGGTGCAGGGCTGGTACAAGAAGACCGCGACTCGGGTGTGTGGAGAATGGTATGCGCGCAGACAATTACCCCGTGGAAATCCTTGTTTATTGCTCACGCAGTACGCTGGGCGACACTGACTGTAATCACGGTAGCCATTTCCTTGATCGCAATATCGGTCGACCCGAAAGGATCCCTGAATGCAGTGGTAACGTGGTCCGTTTTCGTGGGTGTTTATTGCGCATGGTGGGTTTTACTGTGTGCGCTCACCGGGTTACTGCGCGTTTCGTCGGGGACCACAATCATGATCGCCTTAGGCGGCTGGCTATTACTGACGCTAATTGTGCCTGGCATTCTTGAAACAACCACGGCTCGAACCTCCCCAGCGCCGTCGCGACTTGCCAGTATTGTTGAGATGCGAGCGATTCAGTTGCTTACTGAAGAAGATACACCGACGCTTGTAAATCAGTGGTATGAAAACCATCCTGGCACTCGGCCTGTTTCCATTAAAGAACACACATGGCCAATCACTTTTTTGCCGCGTTTCGAAGCGCAGGACGCACAGCTCCGCCCGCTGATGTTTCGTTTCGAACAAGTGCAGTCACTAAAAGAAGAGCAGATCACGAGTTACTCCTGGCTCTCACCAGCGTTAGCACTAATATCTGCAGCTGATTACTTGGCAGGCGTCAATGCCAAACGCTATGAAGAATATATAAACGAAGTGAACACATTTGAATTGCAGTGGCGGGAATTTCTAACGCCGAAGATCATGAGCTATCAGGGGTTGGCACAACATGAGCTGCGCGAATTACCGGTCTTCGCCGCTTCACCTCGTTTAGGTGAGTCGCGCAATATGGCTACTACCTCGTTGGTAAATTTGTTACTCGGTGTCTTTATCCAGGTGATGCTTTTGTTCTTTATCCGTAGGCGCTTTCATGTCATCAACTGAGCGGTCGCCTAAGCCATCCCAGGTCACTTTATCGGTGCTCCTCGGCCCACTCATGTATATCCTTCATGGAGCGGAATGTGTGTCAGGGAAAGGCGAGAGTCGTCGCTGAGGCGGAAAATTCCTGCCGTACCGGCGGTCACTAGCCGGTGATGCGGCGTTCGGGGAGATCGCCTGGACAGTCCAGAATCTTCCTCTAGGTCGCTTCATACAATGTTGCAACGGGTGGTTAACACAACCAGAAAAGGAAATTTGCAATGACGTTATTCTCCTTAATAAATGACAAAAACAATTCAATTTTCGATTCCCTTGAAGAAACCCTGTAATTTTTTTTATCAATGCCCCACCTTTTCATCACATTATCTGACTGTTCCAGTGGGCGCTGTTTGGGCGCTTTTGGAATATTTCGGCCGAAATTTTAAAAATTTATAAAGAAGTCATCGTCTGGAGTTTAGTCCGATACGCTGTTGGCCAATCCCCGCTTGCCAGCGATCTTCGCAGCCACCAAGCGGCGATGAGAACGTCGAGTAATTTAACCTTAGTGACTTTGACCAACATAAATATCTACATCAACGACATAAATATCTACATCAACGTTGGGTGGGATCGGCGAGAACAACTTTATCCGGGATGTCATATTTGAGAGGAACTAACACAATGATGAGTAGAAAGATAATCACGTTTTTACTATTTTTTTTATCCGCATCCGTTGTGCAGGCACAAAGCAATAATCTCTATGTGGATTTGGGAGACACTATTCGTCCAGTCACCCACGCTGCCTCGGGTGCGCTATATGGCGTCACTGAAACCTTACCAACGGACATTACTGGTTTGGTAGCGCCGTTGAAGCCGCGCATGTATACCCAACCGGCCCGTAGTGGACCGGGATACCAGCAACCTATTGGTGCTGCGATTCCTGTTTCCCAGCGGCTTGTGAATACCACAGCGGAAGTTACGATCAGGCTGGCCGATATACTTCCTTACTGGCCGTATCGATGGGCAGGCTGGTCTCACTGGTCTTCGGAGGTGAGGGCTGTTATTGCCGATAAACGCAATTCCGGTCGACATAATTATTACGGCTACGAAATCTGGAACGAGCCCAACATCACTTGGGATAACGCGAATGGAAATTTCAATTCAACATTGTGGAAACCAACTTATGATTTGATTCGCGCGCAGGACCCGGGGGCACGTATCATTGGTCCTTCCGCCGCCTGGTACCACCGCTCGTTTATCGAGTCATTCCTTCGATATTGTGTCTCCAACAATTGTCTGCCGGACGTGATGGGCTGGCACGAACTGGGGGGAGCGGACAATATCACCGCCAACATCAATGACTATCGTGCCCTGGAGCGGAGTCTTGGCATATCTCCAAGACCCATCAGCATCAACGAGTATTCACACGATACTCACGAATATGAAGGTGCTCCTGGTGTTTCCGTACCTTTCATCGCCAAGTTTGAACGTCATCAGGTTGAGTCGGCCAATATCTCCTGGTGGTTTACCAACCTGCCCGGCAGGCTGGGCAGCCTGCTGACCCCGAACAACCAGCGCGGCGGCGGCTGGTGGTTGTACAAATGGTATGGCGACATGACCGGTAATATGGTCAACGTGACGCCACCCAACCAAAATGGCGCCGGTTTGGATGGGTTTGCGAGTCTCGATACCGGGGCGGGCTACGCCAGTATCGTGCTTGGGGGCGACTTCACCGGTACTGCGAACGTGGTCATAAATAATGTTCCTGCCAATTTTGGCAGCACGGTTG
>CAMPIG010000133.1 GCA_946886255.1 uncultured Cellvibrio sp.
AAGTTGAGGTGTCGGATGGATGCGAATAAAGAAAAGGCGCTACAGGCAGCCCTGAGTCAAATCGAACGTCAATTTGGTAAGGGTACTGTGATGCGCATGGGCGACCGGGAACAGGTTGCCATTCCAGCGATTTCTACGGGCTCACTGGGGCTGGATGTAGCACTGGGGATCGGTGGGCTGCCCAAAGGCAGAATTATTGAAATTTATGGACCGGAGTCTTCCGGTAAAACGACACTGACTTTACAGGTTATCGCCGAAGCTCAAAGGCAAGGCGGTAACTGCGCCTTTATCGACGCGGAGCACGCGCTTGATCCGATTTATGCCGCCAAACTTGGCGTTAAAGTGGAAGACCTGATTATTTCCCAGCCGGATACCGGCGAGCAAGCTTTGGAAGTTACCGATATGCTGGTGCGTTCCGGTGCGGTGGATGTATTGGTTGTGGATTCTGTAGCCGCACTGACGCCCCGCGCAGAAATCGAAGGCGAAATGGGTGATCACCACGTCGGTTTGCAGGCGCGTTTGATGTCACAAGCGCTGCGTAAAATCACCGGTAATATCAAAAATGCTAACTGTCTGGTGATTTTCATCAACCAGATCCGCATGAAGATCGGTGTTATGTTTGGTAACCCGGAAACCACTACGGGTGGTAATGCGCTGAAATTTTACGCTTCAGTACGTCTGGACATTCGTCGTATTGGTGCGGTGAAAGAAGGTGAAGAAGTAATCGGTTCCGAAACGCGCGTAAAAGTGGTGAAGAACAAGGTTGCTCCACCCTTTAAACAGGCAGAATTCCAGATTCTGTACGGCAGCGGCATTAATCGCATGGGCGAGGTTGTTGACTACGGCGTCAAGCTTGGAATGGTCGATAAGGCGGGAGCCTGGTATAGCTACCAGGGTAACAAGATTGGCCAGGGTAAAAATAATGTCATGAAATTTCTGCAAGAAAATCCGGAGATCGCCAAAGAGTTGGAACAAAAGGTCCGGGCAGAACTCCTTAACACACCGCAGATGGCACTCGGTACCAGTGCTGACTCAGAAGACGAAGTAGAGATGTCTTGAGTCTTCAGTGACGGAAATCGGGTTTTTGATGACCTGATTTCCGTTGCTCCTTTCAAATGTTCCTTTCAAAAAAACTCCCCATTCGGCCTAGCTGAACTTCACTATTGAGGCAGAGTCGAATTTTTATCTAACTACTGCCGATTACATGGCTATACAGATTTTACGGCGGGGATCAATCATACTTATCGGGTCATAACCATTGAGGCGTGTTGTTCGATTAATTTCATACATGCGAAATTAAGTCTGAAGAACGCGATTTGCAGTGCGTGATAAATCGGGTGGAAGTGCGGGGCGATGCGACGAAAAGTTGCGTGCTGACAATGTGGTGGGTATGCTGCGTGTCAGATTTCATCATTACCCCGTTAAAACCTATAAGCCGAAAATAAAGTAGAGGTGTGAAATGATTCGCTTTAGTAGCCTGACCGGTTTGTTACTGACGCTCACCTTGTTGGGTGCTTGTTCAAACAAGCCGTATGTTGTCACTGATCATCTTTCGGGCTATGACTTTTCTGCCCTGAAAACCTACCATGTGACGGAAGCTCGCCAGGAAACGAAGGATGAGATCCTCATCTCTCCATTCACATTCAGCCATATACATTCAGTCGTTGAGCGAGAGTTGGCTCAGCGTTATCAACAGGCTCCGGCTGATACCAAGCCTGATTTTCTGGTGAACTATCATATTGTTATTGAAGAAAAGCTGGATCCAGGAACCTATGATCGCCTTTACGGATATGGCTACTACGGAAGAGGTTATCGTTCTTACTATCCTGCACCGCTGTTTTATGGCACTACCGGCGCACCGCGCGTATATAACCAAGGTAGTCTGATTATTGATATTGTCGATGCGAAAACGGAAAAGCCTATTTGGCGGGGTGTATCGGAAAAACGTTTACGTAGCGGTTTAACACCGCAAGAACAACGCGAAATTTTGACCAGTGCGGTTATTGAAATCATCAGTAAATTTCCGCCGATCTAAGGTGAAAAAACGGTAAACCCATGGCCGCTTTGCGGCCATTTTTTTGAATGATGTATCTGGGAAGAGGCCTCATGGCTGATAACAAGACGACTTCTGATATCAGGCTTGCTGCCATGAATTTACTGGCAATGCGCGAGCACTCCGCATATGAATTGCGCAAGAAACTTGCCCCGCGTTTCGAAGGCACTGACGTCACTGAGGCTATCGCTGTGTTGACTGAAGAGAATCTTCAAAGCGACGCACGTTATACCGAAGCTTTTATCACTATGCGCAAACGTCAAGGCAAAGGGCCGGTGCGTATTGCGCTGGAGTTGAAAGAAAAAGGTATCGGGGAAGCCTTGATTAATTTATATCTTAATACTACCGATCAAGACTGGTTTGAGCTGGCTGCTGCGGAAAGGCATAAACGTTTTGGCATTCCTGAACCCCGGGATATGAAAGAAAAAGCACGTCAGATGCGATTTCTTCAATACCGAGGTTTCACGCAACCGCAAATCTCCGCGGCAATTAAAGCAACCGAATAACTTTTTTGGTAAGGCTGACCGCCATTCTCTACAACCGGTTAACAAATGTTATATCACTGTAAACTATTGTTAACCGCTTATCGCTTGTCCCATCATCAGCGTAACCTTTCGCGATAAACCAGCGTTAACGCATGGCATACTCGCTCATCTAGCCTTCACTTTCTACAGCCAGTAAGCGTAAATGGCTTGGGTGGATGTTTATATTTCATGCTGGAAAGATGTGCTAGAGTCTGCGCCAAAAAATGATTCCTGCCCCAAGGCAGATTGGGTATAAAAGAGAGAAAATGATGATGCGATTGCACCTGCCAGGAGCTATTTTATTTGGCTCACTGATGATGTTCGTCCTACCCTTGATGGCACAAACCACGAAAGCAGTCGATGTCATTGTCCAAGCCGTCAAATCACAACCGCTCCAAAGTCGCATTGAAGCCTTGGGTACCCTACGGGCTAATGAATCCATTCGTTTAACGTCCAATGTTACCAAGACGGTGACACATATTAATTTCGATGACGGCCAACGTGTTAAAAAAGGCCAGGTGCTAGTGGAGATGACTAACGCCGAGGAGCGGGCGCTGTTAGACGAAGCGCGATTCAATATGGAAGAAGCACGTAAGCAAATGGAGCGGGTTCGTTCTTTGGTTGAAACCAAAGCTGCTTCCCAATCGTTGCTTGATCAGCGCATGCGTGAATATGAATCAGCTCATGCTCGCTATCTGGCGATTGATGCGCGTTTGCAAGACCTGCATCTCGATGCCCCTTTCAGCGGCGTGGTTGGTCTACGTAATATCAGTGTCGGTGCGTTGGTTTCCCCTGGCGATCTCATCACCACCATTAATGACGACAGCCGTATGAAACTTGATTTCACGGTGCCGGCGATCTATCTGCGCAGCTTACAAGTTGATCTACCTATCATGGCCAAGAGCCGCGCGCTGGGCGACAAGGTATTCGAAGGCAAGATCTACAGCATCGACAATCAGATTGATCCAGTGACTCGTGCGATTACGGTACGAGCCCTGTTGCCTAATGATGATCGCGAGTTAAAACAGGGCATGTTGATGAGTATTAACCTCTATGCCAACAAGCGAGATGCTTTGGTGATATCTGAAGCGGCGTTGGTCCCCTTGGGGAGTGATAATTTTGTGTTTGTGGTTCAGCCCCAGGGAGAAACTCTTACGGTAGAGCGTCGTCAGGTTACCATTGGTCAACGCCTGCGTGGTTCTGTGGAAATCCTGAATGGTTTGGAATCCGGCGAAAAAGTGGTAACCCATGGGTTACAAAAAATTCGTGCCGGTACGCTGATTAATATTACCGCCGAAGAAACCGGTGAAGAAAGTTTATCTGAACTGATCGATTCAACTAAATCCTGAGGGTAACCCACATGCTACTCTCTGATTTCTCGATCAAACGCCCGGTTTTTGCCTCGGTCATTTCTATTCTTCTGATTGCCTTTGGATTGGTTGCTTTCGAACGATTGACACTACGCGAATACCCTGATATCGATCCGCCGGTGGTGTCGATTCGCACGGATTATCCCGGCGCGGCTGCCAGCATTGTTGAAACACGTATCACCAAGGTTATTGAAGATCGTATCTCCGGTGTTGAAGGAATTCGTTACATCGAATCCAGTAGTGAAAATGGCCGCTCCAACATCGTGGTGCAATTTGATGTGGGGCAGGACATGGACGCGGCAGCAAACGATATTCGTGACCGCGTATCCCGCGTGTTAGGTAATTTGCCCATCGAAGCTGAACCGCCGGAAGTTGAAAAGGTGAGTTCGGATGAAGACGTCATCCTGTGGTTTAACTTTACCAGTGACAATATGACCACGCCGGAACTCTCTGATTATGCACAGCGATATCTGGTAGATCGTTTCTCCGTTGTGGACGGTGTTGCGCGTGTGAGAATTGGTGGTGAAAAACGTTACGCCATGCGTATCTGGCTGGATCGCCGTGAACTGGCGGCGCGCAACCTGACCGTTAATGATGTTGAAGATGCCTTGCGTGCAGAAAATGTTGAATTACCAGCGGGCAGTATCGAATCAGAGGAGCGACAGTTTACGGTGCGCATGGCCCGCAACTATCTTACCGCAGAGGATTTTTCCCGGTTGGTGTTGCATCGCGGTGAAGATGGCTACCTGATTCGCCTGGGCGACGTAGCGCGAGTTGAAAAAGGAACGGAAGAAGACCGCAATATGTTTCGCGGTAATGGTGTCAATCAGGTCGGGATTGGTATCAGTAAACAATCCACCGCCAACACCATTGATGTTGCGCGCGGTGTAAAAGCAGAACGTGATCGCATCCTCGCTACTTTGCCGGATGGCATGGGCATTGAGGACAGCTATGATAGTTCCATCTTTGTTGAACGCGCGATTGAAGAAGTGTATCTCACACTGGGCATCGCCATTTTCCTGGTGGTACTGGTTATCTATCTGTTTCTCGGCAGTGTGCGTGCCATGCTTGTGCCAGCGGTGGCCGTACCGGTCTCTATCATTGCAACCTTTACGGTGCTGGCGATACTCGGTTTCTCGGTCAACATGTTAACGCTGTTGGCACTGGTACTGGCCATCGGACTGGTGGTGGATGATGCAATTGTGGTACTGGAAAATATTGTTCGTCATATGGAAGAAAAAAATAAACCGCCGTTACTGGCGGCGTTTGACGGTACGCGCGAAGTGGGCTTCGCCGTTATTGCAACCACCCTGGTGTTGATTGCGATCTTTGTGCCGATTGTTTTCCTGAAGGGTGATATCGGCCGCCTGTTTTCCGAGTTTGCGATAACCATGGCGGCCTCTGTGGCATTTTCATCGCTCATCGCCTTGACGCTTTCTCCCATGCTGGCCTCCCAGTTTCTCAAGCGTAATGACCATAAAAATAAATTGGTCGACAAAATCAACGAATGGACCATGTGCTTGCGCCACTACTACACGCGTTCGATCAACGCGTGTCTGAATCGCAGCAAACTCGTGGTAGTAATCTTTGCGCTGCTATTGTTTGCGACCTTTATGCTATCGCGTCTAATTCCGTCCGAGTACGCGCCTCGTGAAGACCGGGGTACATTTTTCGTCATGGTAAATGGGCCGGAAGGTGCCAGTTTTTCCTACATGGAAGAATACATGAACGAGATTGAAAAACGCATGATGGAGTACGTCGATACCGGTGAAATAAGTCGTTTGATGGTGCGCTCGCCGCGGTCATTCGGTACGGCAGAAAATTTTAACAGCGGAATCATTATTGCTGTGATGAACGACTGGAGCCTGCGACGCAATGCGTTTGTGGTAATGGATGAAATCCGCGCGAAACTTAGCGATTTACCCGGTGTGACAGCGGCGCCGGTAATGCGTCAAGGGTTCGGTTCGCAGACACAAAAACCGGTTCAATTTGTTATCGGCGGGGGCTCATACAATGAGTTGGCCGAATGGCGCGATATCATGTTGGAAAAAATCGAAGCGAGTAATCCGGGCCTTGAAAGTATGGACTGGGATTACAAGGAAACCAAACCCCAGATTGAAGTTATTATTGACACCAATCGCGCAGCGGATCTGGGCGTGAGCGTCAATAACATCGGCCGCACTTTGGAAACCATGTTGGGTTCGCGCCGGGTCACAACCTACATTGATGATGGTGAAGAATACGATTTGATCCTGCAGGGTGAGCGCGATGAACAGCGTACTACCACCAGCTTGCAAAACATGTACGTGCGCTCGGAGCGCTCTGGTGAATTGATTCCCCTGACAAATCTGGTGCAGTTGCGCGAGATGGCCGATGCCAGCCGCTTGAATCGCTACAATCGAGTCCGCTCGTTAACAATAGAGGCAAACCTTTCCGAAGAGCTGGCGCTGGGCGAAGCGCTGGATTACCTCAATGGTTTGGTGCGAGAGCATTTGCCTGATTCTGCGGTCGTGGATTACAAGGGGCTATCACGGGATTTTCAAACCGCTGGCAGTTCGGTTATGTTTATCTTTTTGCTCGGCATCCTGATTACGTTTCTGGTATTGGCGGCGCAATTTGAAAGTTATATTCACCCGTTTGTCATCATGCTGACGGTACCCCTGGCGATTCTTGGCGGTATGTTGGGCCTGTATATCACGGGCAATTCGTTTAATTTATATTCGCAAATCGGTTTGATCATGTTGATCGGGCTGGCAGCCAAGAACGGCATTTTGATCGTGGAATTTGTTAACCAGTTGCGTGATCGCGGCGTAGAATTTCATCAGGCATTATTGGAGGCTTCTTCAGCGAGATTGCGTCCGATTTTAATGACCAGTTTAACGGCGGTGGCGGGAGCAGTACCTTTGGTGATCTCCAGCGGCGCTGGGTCGGAAACGCGATTTGTTATTGGTATTGTGGTTATATTCGGCGTGTTGTTGGCCACCTTCCTGACATTATTTGTAGTGCCGGTGGCCTATAGTTTATTGGCTCGTAAAACCGGTTCGCCCGGTGATGTAAACCGAAAGCTTCAACAAGCCCATCGGGATTATTATAACGATGAACAACCAAAGTCCGATTAACCGCAAAATCACCATTCACCATCAAAGAAAACAAAAACCAAAGCAAAAAAGAGAGAGAGCTATGACATCAACCACAATAAAAATATTGCTGTTTTTTACCCTGCTGGCGGGCACAGGTTGCGCCAACCAGCCGCAACAATATCTATGGCGCATTGACTCTCTGGAACAGATTGCGGGCCTGCCGGTAATAGCGCAAGGTAATCCGCAATTGGTGGATTCCGGCTATGGCAAGGCCGTGATGTTTGATGGCGATGGTGATCGCTTGTTGGTGGATGATAATCCACTGGACGGCGCGAGCGAATTTACTGTGGAGATTATCTTTAAACCCAACGACGCCTATCCCGAAAATCGTGAACCGCGTTTCTTTCATATTGAAGCACCGGAGAATCCCAACCGCCGCATTACCATTGAGTTGCGTTTGAATGATCAACACCAATGGTATCTGGACACTTATATTAAATCCGAGCTATCGCAATACACGCTGATCGATTCGAGTCTGGTTCATCCGATGGAGCAATGGGCTCACGCGGCGATCACCTATAAGGATCGCCAATTCACGGCGTTTGTAAACGGAAAGAAAGAATTGTCGGCGGAGGTCGATTATCTGCCTATTGCCAAAACGGGCAAGACATCAATCGGTGCGCGGATGAACGAAGTGCATTGGTTTAACGGAGCGATATTGGCGGCGCGGATTACTCATCAGGTGTTATCGCCGGAGCAATTCATGACGCTTGACGATTTTTCTGCGGAGTAATTGTTGAGTTGAAAGGAAACAGGTTCATCTTGCACTGATGAACCTGTTTATAAACATCGTTAATCCTGCTTAATTTTATTCGTCAGGAAACTCACAATCTCACCGGCGGGTATTTCCTGTTTATCCGCATCGCGACGACCTTTGTATTCGAGGGCGCCACTCTCCAGACCGCGATCTCCCACCACGATACGATGCGGAATACCCATTAATTCGGTATTGGCCAGCATCACACCCAGGCGCGCTTTTTCATCATCCATAAACAAAACCTCAATGCCGGCAGCCTGTAATTCTGTATACAGTGCTTCGCATTTTTGCGCGACAGCCGGTGACTTGCTGATGTTGATTGGAATCAGAGCGACATGGAAGGGTGCGATAGCATCGGGCCAGATAATGCCATTTTCATCAAAATTTTGTTCAATAGCCGCGGCGACGACACGCGTCACACCGATACCGTAACAACCCATGATCATGGTTTGTTCTTTACCGTTTTCATCCAGCACGCGCGCTTTGAGCGCTTCAGAATATTTGGTGCCGAGTTGGAAGATATGGCCCACTTCAATACCACGTTTGATATCCAGCGTACCCTTGCCATCCGGGCTGGTATCGCCGGCCACTACATTGCGAATGTCCGCTACCATCGGAACGTGAAGATCGCGCTCCCAGTTCACGCCGGTTAAATGGAAACCATCTTTATTGGCACCGCATACGAAATCAGCCAGATGCGCGGCGGCGTGGTCCACAATGACTGGAATCTGCAAACCGACGGGGCCGATAGAGCCCAAACCGACACCCAGCTCCGCTTTGATACGCGCTTCCGGCGCAAAGGTGAGCGGTGCAGCGATGCCGGTTAATTTTTCAGCCTTGATATCGTTGAGTTCATGATCACCGCGCAATACCAGCGCGACCAAGGGTTGCTCTTTACCGGCTTCTGCTTCGCCCAACACGATAAGGGTTTTGACAACCTGTGACGGAGAGACTTTGAGGAAAGCGCTGACTTCATCGATAGTATGTTGTTGAGGTGTAGCGACTTCATGCAATAACTGGCTGGGTGCTGGCCGTGCAGATGCCGGTGGCAACGCCTCGGCTTTTTCAATATTCGCGGCGTAATCGCTGTCGCTACTAAACGCAATCGCATCTTCACCACTGGCGGCGAGTACGTGGAATTCGTGAGAGAAAGCGCCACCAATCGAACCGGTATCGGCGAGTACTGGCCGAAACTGTAATCCGATGCGGCTGAATATATTGCAATAAGTGCGATGCATCACATCGTAAGTATTTTGCAAGGATTCCTGGGTCGCATGGAAAGAGTAGGCGTCCTTCATAATAAATTCACGCGAACGCATCACACCGAAACGGGGCCGGATTTCATCGCGGAACTTGGTCTGTATCTGATAAAAATTCGCCGGTAACTGCTTATAGCTGTTCAACTCATTGCGAATCAAATCGGTGATGACTTCTTCGTGCGTTGGACCGAGGCAAAAGGCGCGGTCGTGGCGATCATTGATGCGTAGCAACTCAGGGCCATATTGCTCCCAACGGCCTGATTCAACCCACAGCTCACTGGGCTGAACCACCGGCATCAGCACCTCTTGCGCGCCGGATTTATCCATCTCTTCGCGAATGATGCGCTCTACCTTGCGCAGCACGCGCAAGCCCAACGGCAACCAGGTGTAGAGTCCTGACGCGAGTTTACGAATCATGCCTGCGCGCAGCATCAATTGATGGCTGATCACTTCTGCATCGGCGGGCGTTTCTTTGAGCGTGGCAATTAAAAAACGGGTAGCGCGCATAAACGTGGCTTCTTATTTCAATGACTATACTGGGAGGTGAATGTTGGACCCCGACGCGCAACGAACCTGGCACACAGATACCTGTCTATGCCATAGGGCGGCTGCTCAATTCATCGTGACACTCGGGATCAAAGGCGCTTATTCTACGGTGCTTGATGCGCGCGGTACAGAAGGCATCTTCACAGATTCGTCGATTTATGTGGCGGCAGGATTCCGGATTTTGCTAAAAGGTAATTGCTATGTTTGAACTTCACCCCCGACTCGCTCAGGATTCCGTCATCATCGGACGTTTTACGTTATCTCTGTTATTGCTGAGCAAAGACGCCAACTATCCCTGGTGCATCCTCGTCCCCGAACGGGAGGATGTCTACGAAATCCACCACCTGAGCGAAGAAGACCAATTACAACTGATACGCGAATCCTGCCGCTTGTCAGAAGTCATGACCAGTCTCTTCGACGCACACAAGATGAACGTAGCGGCCTTGGGCAACGTAGTGCGCCAACTGCATATTCACCACATCGCCCGCTTCTCCGACGACCCAGCCTGGCCGCAGCCGATCTGGGGCAAGGTCAATATGCTGGATTACACGCCCGAACAACTGCAAGATCGCATTAAACGTTTACAAAATGCGTTAGTGGGCGAAGGCTTTGAGATTATCCGGCCATCCATGTGATCCAGCCGAGCGGTTGGCACAATATGAGTTTGGCGTTAGGGCCTTGGTTTCGAAACCCTCAATTCAGGGAGGAATTGAGGGAGCTACATGGACGATACATTCGCCACTTCCCTGTGGCTCAGCATACGGGCAGCTTCGCTGTGCAAATTGGCGTT